>NZ_JBFSVK010000012.1:0-154826 GCF_041467855.1 Vibrio sp. 10N.247.311.51
ATTGAGGACTAATGATGACCATTCCAAATAAACACTACGTTAAGCGCACTCAGCGCGATTATACACTAGGCTTTAAATTACTGACTAGACGCCATCGTAAAAGGTGACATGACCTATAAACAAGCCCTATCTCGTCCTGTATACCGTCTAAAATTTGTAGATATATTGACGGAAATAAACAGCGCAAGTACCTGTATTGGACAGTATAACGCTGTTATCGTTTGTACCATTGAAAAATTAGCGATAAAGTTAATTAACAATGGGACAGCGCCGAGCTATTGGAAAATATAAATCAAAGTTGCTTATCATATAACCTGAAATCGCTTTCAATTAAAGAAGATACGCAACGGATGCAAAACAGGTTACTCATAGTATCCACTGTTCTAGAAATCCATTTATTCAGAAAACTAACTGAGTCAACTATGTCGAATCATCAAGACGTGAGAGCCAACTTTCATTGCCATATGGAAAACCCATTGCTTTGGCCGATAATGGAAGTGCTTAAGCAAAAGCCAAGTGGAAGGAAAGTTCATACATTGGCGGCTCATCTGAACGACCTTGGGTTCGTGCCAGTGTTAGATGCAGTGCCTGAGAAAGAGTTGTTTAAGAAGAACTTCCTTATCATGAATGCGCTTTATCAGCTTCAAGAAACCTTACACCCTGATGGTTGGCTCCAAGTCCAAGCGATGGACATCGAATTGATGAATGGTCGTTATCACGGAAGCAGTCACAGTATCGATCATCAAGACCCACTTCGAGAGTACTACATTAATTGGGTTAACTATGAAGCGGACGAGGGCGAAGTCAAAAGGCTGTTGAACGAGTTTTGGACTCGGTACAGAAAGTTTGTGGGTGGTGATGAGCTCGATATGGACCGAAGCCGAGCGTTAAACTTGTTTGAGCTACCTTTAGACGCGACACACCATGAAATTAGAAAACGTTGGCGACAACTGGCGTTGAGATGGCATCCAGACAGAGACGAGGGCAACACCGCAAAATTCCAGACGCTCTGTGAAGCATGGCATGTATTAAGAAGCTCATAATCGACCGGCATTTTTAGCTGCCTAGTTGAGTAGAACCATAAAACAGAAAGCCCCACATTGTGAGTGACACAAGTGGGGCTTTGTCGTCATTACGTTATGCGTTGTAGCGACTTGAGTTGTTGGTGCTAGGAATGATCTTTGCTCTCGCCACTTTTATGCTCAAAGGCATAGTCGAGTACTTTACGAATATAAGGCGCACCGACTTTTGAACCACCGTTACCGTGTTCAATAACCACCGTTGCGACATATTCAGGGTGCTCATACGGTGCGAAAGCCGTGTAAAGCGCGTGGTCAAGTAAATGCCTAGCGAGTTTCTTCGAGTTGTAGACCTGATCTTTCGCAAGATCAAACACTTGTGCAGTTCCTGATTTACCGCCGCTCGTGTATTCAGTTCCCTTAAATGCACGTCTGCCGCTGCCTCGACTACCGTGGTTTACGAGTCGCATCGCGTTGATTGGCACATCCCAAATTCTATCCGGTACTTCGGTGATTGAAGGCATTGGCTCCGGTTCGACAAGTTGTTGCGTATTGAAATCTTCACCGTGATCTAAGGTGGCTCTTAAGATGTGGGGTGGCATCACCTTACCATGATTAACCAATACTGACGTTGCTTTAGCAAGTTGCATTGGAGTGGATGTCCAATAACCTTGGCCAATACCAATCGGAACTGTGTCACCTTGATACCAAGGGGTGCGATAACGCATCATTTTCCATTCTCGAGTCGGCATGTTGGCGGTACTTTCTTCATAGATATCGATGCCTGTCGGTTCACCAAACCCGAATCGGTTCATCCAACTTGAAATTCGATCTATACCCAAATCAAAAGCGGTTTGATAGAAGAATGAATCTACCGACTCTTCAATCGCTTGGGTAACATCAACAGGTCCGTGACCCCAGCGTTTCCAGTCACGCCAAGATTTAGAGTTTCGTTTAGAGCCAGGAATTCTCCAAACGCCGTGGTCGTTACGGATGGTATCTTCAGAGATGACATGTTCTTGCAGTCCTGCCACAGCCATAAATGGTTTAACGGTTGATGCAGGAGGATAAACGCCTAGAGTGGTGCGGTTTACTAACGGGTGAGCAGGGTCATTCAATAAGCGTTGATAGTTCTTACTCGAAATACCATCGACAAAAAGGTTAGGGTCGTAACTCGGGCTGGATGCCATCGCCAACACGCTGTTGTCTTTTGGATCGAGAATAACCGCGCTTCCAGTTCGGTGATCAAGTTGCTCAAAGACGTATTTTTGCAGCTCTAGGTCAATATTTAACACGATATCTTTGCCCGCTACTGGCGGCACGTACTCAATGGTTCGGACTATTCGACCACGGCTGTTTACTTCAACTTCTTGATAACCTTTGGTGCCGTGCAGGATATCTTCGTAATAACGTTCAACACCCAGTTTTCCTATGATTGTCGTGGCTTGATAATTCGCTTCTATCCCTTGTTCTTCTAACTTTCTGAGATCGCTATCATTGATGTGCGCCACGTAACCAAGCACATGGGTAAGCACTTCACCATTCGGGTAAAAACGCTTTAAGCTGGTATCGATAGATAAGCCGGGAAACTGATACTGGTGCACAGAGAACTTCGCAATCTCTTCTTCCGTTAAGTTCTCTAGAATAGTCACAGATTTAAAACGGCGGGTGTTGTGATAACGTTTTTTGAAACGAGCGATCTGCTCAGCATCACGGGGGACATATTTGTCTAGTTTGGCGAGCATTGCATCGACATCATCGGTTTGCTCTGGAATCATCGTCAGATCAAAGACAAGCTTGTTTTCCGCAAGCAACACGCCGTTACGGTCGTAAATAAGTCCACGAGTAGGGGCGATAGGTAATACTTTGATTCTGTTGCCATCGGCACGAGTTTGATAGCTTTTAAAATTTTCAACTTGAAGTCGGTATAGATTGCCGACTAAGACAAGAGTGAACATCAAGATCCCACAAAACGCGACGATTACGCGGTTTTTGAATAGGTTCACTTCGATTTTATGGTCACGCATCTTAACGCGTTTATGATTCATTGAAGCCTCAAGGGTTTGTTACATTTGGTTACACTTGTCGAGTCGGGACTTTATCTGAATATCACTAGGGTTTTGTAAAAGCTGTGTCATGTTTTGAGGGATCGACAGCATTAGATGGCGGTAAACAGCGCCTATAGTTTTCTTATTACAAAAGATGATAAGTAATTGATGTAAAGATTGGTTTTATGAATTTATAGAGTTGAAGAGTTTTGATAACACTAGATGTTAAGTCAAAAGAGGTTAGATAAATTTACGGCCCTCAGAATGAGAGCCGTAGAAGGTTAATTTGCTTACTTAGTGGCTTAGTAAACTAAAAGCTTAGAACTTCAAAAGCCTAGAAGCACAATAAATCCGATATTTAACGAAGTTAGTTCGAAGGCTTGAACTGAGATTTACGCATACGGTTCAGAGCAGCCATCACATCTAATGTTCTTGGTTTCGCTAGGTCACCGTAGTTAGGCATGTTAGCGTGCCATTCGTTTTCTAAAATAGCGTTAAACTCTTTAGCAGGGTTGTTTGACCAACCTGGAGTTTGTGCGAATTGGAACCAAGCCCAACCGATCGCATTCACTTCAGACGGTGATTCTAATTGCTCAAGTGCAGAAAGGTCTGCGAACTCTTTACCAAAACGCAGTGACTCTTTGCCTTTAGCATTAACACGGAACTTACCGTCAGTCAGAATGTTCATGAGTGAAGCACGGTTCAATGAACGTGGTACAAAAGTTTCTAAAGCAGTTTCACATTCATTAGTACGCTGAGTAGGGTGCTGAGCAATCACGTCTTTTGCTTTTTCAGTCACATCTACCGCTTGGTAGTCGTGCATTTGAATCACAGTGTTCGCGACATCTAGGTAATCACCAGAACCGCCCATTACAACAATGGTAGAGATGTCCATCTCTTCACGAAGCTGACCAATGCGGTCGACAAGTGGCGTGATTGGCTCATCGCCTTTTGACACCAGCGCTTGCATACGCTCATCACGAATCATGAAGTTAGTCGCTGACGTATCTTCATCAATAAGTAGAGTTTGAACGCCGGCTTCAATTGATTCTTGTAACCAAGCCGCTTGAGACGTAGAGCCTGACGCATCTTGTGTGCTGAAATCAGACGTGTCTTTCTGCATTGGTAAATGGTTGATGTAGTTTGACAGGTTCAAGCTGTGCACACATCGACCATCTTCAGCGCGGATCTTCATCGTATCAATCGCAGTTACAATACCTTCGCGACCGTCACCAGGAATATGGTTGTAGATAGAACGTTCAACGGCGTTCAACAGTGTCGATTTACCATGGAAACCACCACCAACGATCAGCGTAATGCCTTTTGGAATACCTAAGCCAGTCACGTCACCTTGGTTTGGGGTATTTAAAGTAACACTCAATGATTCTGGAGCCGCGAAAGGTACCGCGTCTTTCATCGGAAGGTCGCAGTTACCCGCGATACGAGGTAACACACTGCCATTAGCAACGAACGCCGCTAAGTTGTTTTCATCCAATTGAGCACGCAGTGCTTCTTGGTCTTCAATCGTTTCACAATGTTTGATCATTGCATCGATGTTTAACTCACGCTCAAGCGTCGCGCGACGAATAAACTTCGGTAAGTAGAAAGTGATGATGTTGTTCGCTTTCTTAGCAAGAATGCTACGACCATCAGCTGGTAAATTAATACGGAAACGAATTTCGATGCCGTGGTCTGTGAATACAACAGCTGTGTTGTCTAATACGGTTTGACCCGTCAGGGCGATAGACACGGTCGACTCTTGTTTCGCGAACTCCGAGAAGCTACGTGCGATAAAGTCACGAGCGGCTACTTGGTATTCGTAAGATTTTTCTTTCAGCCAATCTAACCCGGTCAAAGACCACGCGCGCGTTGCACGAAAACGAGAAGCTGACGCGTATGGGTCACCTTGGATGTGGTCGATGTGTAATTCAAAATCAGCAAAGTCGTATTGACCTTTAATTTGTTGATATGCACGGTAGTTTTGTTTTTCGAGCTTTTTAAGCTTTGCAGTCAACTGATCCATAACGAGGAATGCCTATATAAGGGGAAAGATAAAAACAGAAAGGCGGCGATTATAAAAATCACCACCTTTAGAGTAAAGAGAAAGTAGGCCTAAATCCAAAACTAACTGCTCTTTTTCGCTTTAAGCGTAACGAGTTGTCCCCAAATAGTTTTGATTGATTAAGCTGTGTTCGAATTCTTGGCTCGGCATTGGCTTTCCGTAAAGGTAACCTTGGCCCACATCGCAGCCTTCATTGATAATAAATTGCTCCTGAACCTCCGATTCTATGCCTTCAATCGTCACTTTTAGGTCGAGCTTTTTAGCAATTTGGACAATAGAACGAACAATTTCCGAGTATTCGTGTGAGTTGAGCATTTGGTCGATGAAGCTCTTATCAATCTTAATGGTATCGAATGGGAACTTCTTCAGGTAACTGAAAGAGGCGTAGCCTGTACCAAAGTCATCGAGTGACAATGTAACGCCAATGTCATGCAGAGATTCCAGGGTATTCTTGGCAACCACTTCATCAGCAATCAGGCCGCTCTCTGTGACTTCAAGTTCTAAGAAACGAGGCTCTAGATGATAGGTTTCGAGCAGGTGAACCACTTGTTCCGCAAAGTGTACGTTCTTGAGCTGAATCGCAGACACATTGACGGCCATCTTAAAATCGTCGACGTATTCGGACCACTCTTTGGCTTTTTCAATCGCATTGCGTAGAACAAAGCTGCCCACTTCGAAAATCAAACCGTTTTGCTCGGCCATGTGGATCAGGGTTTCATTAGAGATGTCTCCCAAAACAGGATGTCTCCCAAAACAGGATGTCGCCAACGAAGCAAAGCTTCTGCACCGACCCAACGATGCGTCAACGGACAAACTTTGGGTTGAAAGTAGAGCATAAGGTCATCATTACGAACGGCTTGAAGCAAATAGCCTTCGATCTTATTAATGTGAGTTTGCTCTTCGGTATGGGATTGAGAATAGTAAGCGAACTTTTGTCCAGAATCTTTACACGCTAACATCGCTTCAGAAGATTTCTGCAGAATGCTTTCCGCGTCATCTTCGTCGTTCGTAATTGCAATCCCAATAAACGCATGCAAATGCACTTTGTCACTTTCTATCTCGAATTCTGAATGGCCAACTTTAACGAGCGTCTGGCAAAGTTCTTCAAGGCGATGGTGCAAATCTTTAACGCTAAACGCCAGCACGAGGTCAACAGAAGTAGGGCGTGCAGTTAATACATCGATATCAGAAATACTGTCGATGCGTTTACGGTATTCAACAAGCACCTGGTCTAACGCGTTATAGCCGTATCGAGCCTGTATGCGTCTGCCGTTGGTAAAACCAATATGAACGACTGCAAATGAGCTGTCTGTCAGCCTTCTCTGTGACAGTAGCTTGTGGTTTAAATGAGATTCAAATGCGTTTCGGTTTAAAAAACCGGTACCGAGATCATGATTCTTTTGGAAATTGATCTTTTGCTCTGCTGCTTTTCGCTTATCAATCTCTTGATTTAATGAATAATTAAGACTCGCAAGATCTTTAGTCCGAGTGTAAACACGATTTTTTAAGTCTCTATTCATTTGAGTGAGCTTAGCATGCTGAAACAGGGTTTTAAGCTGAGACTCTATCGAGGTGCGAAAGCTCTGTAAAAGCTTGATATAGGTGGGAGTGTAGTGGTTTTCTTTCGAGTCTAAAATGCAGATAGTGCCAAATAATTCACCATTCGGCCAAAGCAGCGGAATTCCACAATAAGAGACTAAACCGAGCTTTATGTCTGGGTTGTTTTCCCAGGCAGGGTCAGCGAGAGCATTGGGCACAACAAGTTGTTGTTGAGACTCCATCACCGTTTCACAGTAAAGCCCATTGCCTAAGGTTTCCGAATCACCTTTGTTGTATGGATTGTTTTTACTGCGACTAGTAGAGAATACTTCAATGTAATTGGCGTGAACACGCATGATGAGCGCGGCAGGCACTTGAGTGATTTGAGCTAAGAGGTCAACAATGTTCTGCCAACCGGACTCCATATCGTCTGGAATATCTAAGTCTATCGTTTTTATTTTCTTCATATGACTCCGAGTCAATTATGCTAAATGCATCAACACATCCTGTGTTAATTATGATGAATCGAATAAACTGTGAACCTTGCGTTAATTAAGTATAAGAAATGTTGCTCAAAAAAACCTCCGCAATTTTGCAGAGGTTTTCAAATGTGAATCCGGGTCTCAGTAATGAGATAATTTCAGATTAAGGCTTTAACTTTATAAAATCTTCCGTGTTAAGTTTCTGCCTATAGTCTACCGATGGTTGAGCAAACCCATTTAATTGCAGAAATTCCTCTTTAAACCCTTGGTAATCACCTAAAGTTTGGAAGTTGTTTTCATCCATCTTTTCTAGTAATTCAGTTACGTGCGTTTGGGTTTCTGGGTCTAATTCCCAATCATCCATACGGATCAATCGCTCACCATCAAGTGGTACTTTTGATTGACCATAGAGTTTACTGCTAAACAGACGCTGCATTTGCTGGATACAACCTTCGTGGGTCTCTTTCTCTTTCATCACTTTATATAAAGCAAGCAGGTAAGGGCTGAGTCCCGGAATGAACACACTCGCTTTGGTCACTAATGCTTTACACACGGTCGCGTAAGCATTACCGCCAAAGTTTGCTAATTCAAGGTTAAGTGCGTGGCTGGTTTGATGAAGGTCTATTTTAGCGCGGCCCAAAGTACCGTCTAAGTAGATAGGGTGCGTGACTTCTGGACCAACGTAAGAAAAAGCAATGGTTTTGCAACCCGGAGCAATAGATTCAGCGTTGATGAGTTCATCTATCCATTGTTCCCAATCTTCGCCTCCCATCACTTTGAGTGTGCTTTCGGCTTCTTCTTCCGTCGCGGCTTCAAGCGTGTTGGTGACCCAGTTGTCGTGTTCCAGAGAAATGGTTGCGCCAGTTACGCTTTCACCAATAGGTTTGATGGCAGAGCGCCAAAACTCATCGGAATCTGGTTTAGGACGAACGCCTGCAGCTAAGCTATAGATAATTAGATCCACTTCACCTTCAAAGTAGGTTTCAATGGCTTCGACAACTTGTAAACGTGTTTCTTGCGAAAAGGCGTCGCCAACGATGTTGATAGCAGTGCGTTGCTCTCGTTCGGCTTCTTTTTTGAAGTAGATGTTGTTGTACCAACCAGCACTACCTAGGGATTTTTCGTTTGGACCGCGCTCGAATGAGACGCCGATAGTGTCAGCTTTTGCGCCGCCAAAGGTAAGGGCAATACGAGCGGCAAGGCCAAAGCCTGAGGAAGCGCCGATAATCAGTACTCGTTTAGGGCCATCTTTGATTTGCGGCGCACTCTTAACAAACTTGATTTGTTGCTTTACGGCTTCTTGACAGCCAAGAGGGTGAGCGCTTTTGGCTACCACACCCTTGATAACAGGTTCGACAAGCATAAATAACCTTACAGTTAACGATGATATGCACTCAGGCTAACGTAAAGCTGTGTAAAATTTATTGAGCTAGACCATTAAAACTTAAAGATACTGATATAATTCTTCGGCGACAAATTCAGCAATCCAAGGTTGAGCTTCTGGTTTTGGATGCAGTCCATCGTTCATCATCCACTCAGGTTTGAGGATGATATGCTCTAGGAAAAACGGCAAAAGTGGTACGTTTTGTTGATCAGCAAGCGCTGCAAAAACGTATTCAAACTGTTGGTTATAACGCTTTCCGTAATTCGGTGGGATTTTAATCTGCATCATTATAGGTTTGGCGCCCGCAGCTTTTATCTGCTCAATGATTTGATCAAGATTCGCAGACATCAGCTTAGGTGGGAACCCACGAAGTCCATCATTCGCACCAAGTTCAATAAGAACGGTGTCTGGAGCATGTTCTTCAAGCAATTGTGGTAAGCGAGCTAAACCATTGCCCGTTGTATCACCAGAAATACTTCCGTTAACCACGGTTACCGTTTTGTCATGCTTTGCTAACGCGTCTGGTAACAGGCTTGGCCAACTCTGTTTGATGTCCATGTTGTAACCAGCACTCAAGCTATCACCAAGGACCAGTAACTTAGAATCTAAGTCGGTATCTTGAGCCAAAGAAGCGGTTGAAAATAAAATAAAGAATAAAAAGGAAATTAGTCGAGTCATGCATACATCCATCATTAAAGCAGAAGCTGTTTCGAAGACAGTGTCTACTAATCAAGAACATTTAACAATCCTAGAGCACGTCGATATCGATATTCGTGAAGGCGAAACTGTCGCGATTGTCGGCACGTCTGGCGCGGGTAAGTCGACCTTAATGACGCTGCTTGCTGGTCTTGATGTACCAACGAAAGGCGAAATCAGTTTATTAGGACAGCCACTTTCACAGCTTGATGATGAGGCAAGGGCTAAGATCCGCAGTGAATCGGTAGGGTTTGTATTTCAAAGCTTCTTATTAATTCCAAGCCTTTCTGCGCTGCAAAATGTCACGTTGCCTTGTTTGTTGAAGGGAGAAGACGAAGACATCGAACGCGCGACGGCTCTGCTTGGATCAGTAGGCTTAAAAGACAGGCTTGATCACTTGCCGTCGCAGCTATCGGGTGGTGAGCAACAAAGAGTCGCGTTGGCGCGCGCATTTATGATTAAGCCAAAAATTCTTTTTGCCGATGAACCCACAGGCAATCTAGACCAACAAACTGCTGCCAAAATTGTCGAGTTGTTGTTTGAATTGAACTCATCCCACGGCACAACGTTAGTTTTGGTGACACACGATCCTAAGCTTGCACAACGTTGCCAAAGAACACTTAAGATGCATGTCGGTCAGATAGAGGAAGTCTAAATTGAATTCATCAAATGGACTGAATAAACGCCTGTTTTCATGGAGTATCGAAGAGATTCGACACGGTCAGTTGTGGCCAGTTTCAATCGCTTTAACGCTTATTATTGCTTGTGTATTTGCATTGTCGGCGTTGGCCGAACGTATGGAGCAGGTAATTGTTAAGCAGGGCAAAGATGCGCTTACTGCCGATAGCGTGTTTATCTCAGCAAACCCAATTCCGCAATCCTTGTTAGACCTCACTCAAGTTGAACAATTAGAAAGCTCTCAGTTGACTCGTTTTTCAACCATGGCATTCAGTGACAATTCGATGCAGTTAGTGACGGTGAAAGCGGTTGAAAGTAATTACCCATTACGCGGTGAAATGATCTTAGAGGGTGCTGATAAAGCATCAAGTAACCATGTTAAGCCAGGGGAACTTTGGTTAGACGAGCGTATATTTGCACAGTTAGAGATTGAAATTGGTGACATTGTCACTATTGGCGATGCCGATTTAGCGATAACTGGACGAATCACTCAAGAACCAGGCTTAAGCTTTAACCCGTTCCAACAGATGCCAGCCGTGCTGATTCATACAAGTGATATCGATGCCACGGGAGCGATTCAACCGGGCAGTCGTGTTAGTTTTAGGCTGTTTCTCAACGGTGATGATACAAAACTGCAAGCCGCGCAAGACAGCGTAGAATTAACACCAAGCGATCGCTGGCGTACTCAAGATTCTGCGAGCCGTACTAACGACATGTTCGAAAGCACGACTCAATATCTTTCGTTAACCGTTGCTATTGTTGTGATCATGGCCGCGACCACTTTGGTACTCACTTGCCAACATTATGTTGCGAGTCGCCGTAAAACCATCGCGATGCTTAAGAGTTTGGGTGCAAGCAAGCAGTGGATCGTTAAATGGTTGTCTGTACAGGTATCTCTATTAGTGGTTATCGGTGCAGTACTGGGAATAACCATCGGTATCGGCTTGGAGTTTTTGCTTCGTATACCTCTGGGCGACTTATTACCAACGCCACTTCCTAGTTATGGTATTGAACCGGCAATCTTAGCGATTTTATCAAGCATCTTAATTGGTGTTCCTGCTCTTGGTATCCCGTTAATTGGCTTGGTCAACACTTCGGCAATCAGCGTTATCCAATCAAGTCACCAGTCCAATGAAAGCTACAAGAAATACCTCTTGTTACTGGTACCGATTATTCCAATGATGCTGATGTATGGCGACAATCTATTGGTATGGATAGTTCTAGCGGGTATCGCTTGCCTATTCTTAGTGCTTGCGATTGTCAGTACGTTTGTTCTACGTTTAGTCGGTAAGCTGCCAACATCGACATCTATGCGTTTAGCATTAAGTCGAATTAATCGCACACCTTTAGCAACGGGGATTCAATTTGGCTCTTTAGCGCTTTCACTGATGTTGCTGTCTATCATTTGGTTGGTAAGAAGTGATTTACTGTCAGATTGGCAGCAAACCTTACCAGAAAACGCACCGAATGCGTTTGCACTTAACATTGCAAGCTATGAGAAAGACAGTTATCTCGAGACGATTGATGCAAACGAAGTAGAGCGTACTCAAGCGTTTCCAATTATCCGAGGACGACTGACGACGATAAACGGTGTTGAAGCGTCGGAATACAGCGATACCTCAGGCGAAACAGACGCACTAAGTCGAGAGATCAACTTCACTTGGGGAGATAGCTTACCCGAGTACAATGAAGTGTTAGAAGGCAGCTGGACACAAGAGCAGGGCGTATCTGTGGAATCGGATGTCGCGGAGCAACTGGATCTAAAGATTGGCGATGAGCTTTCATTCACAATCAACAGCCAGAATGTCTCGGCTAAGGTGAATAGCATCCGCAAAGTAGAGTGGCGTGAAATGAAGCCGAACTTCTACTTCATTTTTACTCCAGATGTCTTGAGTTCAATCCCTTCTACTTGGCTAGTGAGCTTCAGATTAGAAGAACAACATAATCAGATGCTCAACGAGCTATCTCGAAATCACCCAACCGTGAGTTTGATGGATATTCGTAAGATGGGTAGCAAGATCCAAGAGTTGCTTAAACAGATTGTTTGGTCGATTACCGTACTTGCGGCTTTAGGTGTAGTGGCGGGGCTGTTACTTATCTTCACTCTATTACGATTGAGCTTATCTCAAAGACAACAAGAGATACGCTTGTATCGAACATTAGGCGCGAGTAAGAAGCGAATTCTCAATACTATTTGGTGTGAGTACGGGTTAATGGCGTTAGTCGCAGGCTCAATTGCAGCGCTCGGTTCTGAGCTCAGTGTGGCAGGCGTTATGAATTTTGGCTTCGAGTTACAACCTTCACTTCACCCGATGCTGTGGATAGCGCTACCGGTGCTGACGTTTATCACATTAGCCGCGGTAGTGAATAGCTTAATCAAACGTTTGTTGGCACCAGTAAACAAGGATTTTGGTTAGTCGCTAGCGAGATCTAGCCAAGCGCTTAAAACGGTCTAAAAGTGAGATTATTTATACTTAGTCATACACTATTTATAATACGTCGCTTTAGACCGTTTTTTATTTGACCAACCGGTAGCATAAGTACAAAATATCGCACCTTATATTCCACTCTTTTTAGCATTTTTTAAAACTAATTGCCCAATAATGCCGATTTAATGAACAGCGGTTAGTCCCTGTAAACAAAGGGTTTGCGCAACTTAGCAAGAACGTTATCAACAGTTATCCACAAAAACGGTGGATAACTTTAGGGATAAGTTAACCGCTATGTTTTAAGAGTACTGAGGCAGCCTTTATGTGGCGTCACTTAGGACAAATTTGACTGTTAGAATAACCTTTCAAACTCTATCTGGAGTTATTGAGTCAAGAGATTATTTATATTTTTTACATAGATATTAAATCCCGCCTATCTAAGACCTTGATAAAAATGTGTTTTAATTCATCGCAGAACAAAAGTAGAATAGCGGCAGTTAATCTTATTCTACAGAACACGATGAACCACAACAAAATGGATACAAATCAACCTTCTATTGCCATTGTTGGTGGTGGTATTGCCGGAACAACGAGCGCGATTCACTTTAGTGAGTTGGGTTTTAAGGTCACTATCTTAGAAAAAGGGCCGAGTTTGGTTAATGGTCCACCAATTTGCCACCTGCACGCTGGCGGCAATTTGTATCGAGATATTTCTGTAGAGCAGTGTCTTCTGTTGCTCACGCAGTCAATTGATACCGTCCGCTTATTCCCTCATACGATCAATATTCGTCCGACAATCATCGCCGTTCCGCACAGTGATGGTGGAGAGCCGTTGGATCTGCTTCCTCGTCTTAAGATAATTAAAAGCGCTTATGCCGATCTTGTTAAACAAGATAAAAGCAACCAAGTGCTCGGTGATCCGGAAGAGTATTACAAGCTGTACAGCAAAGAAGATTTATTAGCGCTTTCTGCGAAAACACAGCCTCTGAAACCAACATCGCTTGATGATTGGTGTATTCCTTTTGCGAAACACACGGATTTAGAGACTCTTAAGTATCCTGTTGCGATGGTTCAAGAATATGGTTGGAGCGTATTCCGACTTTCTGCGACCGCTCAATTGTCTTTAGGGCAACAAACTAACTGTACTGTGTTAACCAGCAGCCGCTTACAATCTGTTGAGTCGACAGGTCAAGGTTGGTCTTTGACTTATACAGATTCCGAAAACCAAAGTTGCCAACTAACGACCGATTACTTGATCAATGCGAGTGGGTTTGAAACGGGTATCGTGGACGACTTTGTTGGCTCTAAGCAGCAAAGACTTGTTGAATTTAAAGCTGCATACGTTACAGAGTGGCCATATTCGCAAGAATGTAAGGAAGAGTGGCCAGAGGTTATCTTTCATGGCCCGAGAGGCACACCGCAAGGCATGGCGCAATTAACGCCATATGCTGATGGTGTGTTCCAACTTCACGGCATGACAGAAGGGATTACTCTATTCGAGGGTGGGCTCGTTTCATCATCAACAGATTCATCACAACCACAGTTGCCTTCGAAGCTTCTTAAGAAAATCGTATCGGGTTGGAGTGAAGAGCAGCTTGAATTAAGAACTCGCGCTGCCATAACGCATATGTCTCAGTTTATCCCAAGTTTCAGCTCTGCATTGGTCGGTGGTAAACCTTTGTTTGGTGCACAGCAGATTCCGGGAACTGATCCTAGCTTACGAGCTTCAGACGTTTCATTCTGTGGTGAACGCTATGCTCGACTTGAAGTCGTGAAAGCATCTTCAACATTAGAAGCGGCACAAAAGGTTGCTGAGCAATGGTTTGATGTATCAGAGGCGGTATCTATTGAAGATACGCACTCAGTGACAATGTCACTTAATCTGAATGATATTGAAAACAGAGCGATAGATTTGACGCAAGAACGTGGATATCCAGAAGCGCTTGCAAAGGTGTCAGGTCAAGATCACGCTTAATAGCCAATCATCATCGACTGCGCTTAACTGCTTCAATTCGGCTTACTGTAATAGGTAAGCCGAATTTTCATTCAAACGCCAACTTAGATGCCGAGACTCATCCAAACGACATCTTCCTAGTTGATTATTCTTAGCTACATAGCAATTAGCACATAACACATCGCAAAAACTAATAGCCGAAAAACTGAGCCCATTGGCACCAAACATCTTGTAAGCCTAAGCGATCGCCCTTGCTGAATGATATCGCATGCCCAGGTTTTGCTTGTGCCAAGCGTGGTAAATCGATTCTTGCGACACATCCAATCTTCGGATAACCACCTATGGTCTGTCTGTCATTAAGCAGCACGATAGGTTGTCCATCTTGTGGAATTTGAATCGCACCTAGGGCAATGCCTTCTGACAATAGCGAAATGTCAGGCGAGTCTACGGGCTCGCCACTGAGTCGATAACCCATCCGATTTGAGTTTTGGTCAACGTGATACTGCGCGTTATACAAAGTCTCTCTTGCTGACGCGGAGAATAGCTCGCTTTGATAGCCCTCAATCACTCGTAGGTTCACGGGTAGATTGTAATCAGGCGTGTATCGGAAGGTAACACTCAACGCTTTAAACGGGCGCGAGAGTTGATGTTGTGTAAAAGTTATTTGTTGCCCTTGCTGGCATGGCTCTCCATCTTGCGTTAATCCACCAATCTTTTCACGAGTGACTGTAGAGCAGCTATCAAGAGTTGATGGAACATCGAAACCGCCCTTAATAGCTAAATACGCCCTTAGACCATTTTTAGGCAAACAAAATGAGAGGACTTGCCCTTTAAAAGCTTGAAAAGTACGCCAGTTAGGCTGTGGTTTACCATCGAGTTTCGCTTGTAAATCACCCCCGCATAGTGCCATCTCACAATCAAAATCGATTCGTAACGCACATTGCCCAAGCGTGATTTCCAATGCTGCTTGGTTGACTGGGTTACCCAATAGATGATTGGCCCAGCTATAAGAGTAATCATCAACAGGTCCACCTTGCGTTAATCCAAGGTGAGCAACACCAAATCGCCCAAAGTCTTGAATCAAACTCAACGGACCGGGCTTAATCACTGTCAGTGTTGGTTTAGCTTTTGTCTTAGCCATTTACGATGCCTCCCCCCAACTCTACAAACTCTTGTTTTGAAATCGCGATGAAACGGACGGTATCACCGACATTAAGTAGAGACAGCGGTCTTTGCATGATGTCGGCGTTCTTCAATTGGCTATGATCGAACAACGAAAGCGGGCAATTGCCAATAATATTCCAGCCGCCCGGTGAATCCGAAGGGTACACCGCTGTTTTCGTATCAGCGATGGCGATACTGCCTTTGGGCACATTTAAACGGGGTGTGGAGTGGCGGGGTAAAGCAAGCTCAATAACCACATCAGACATAAATGCAAAGCCAGGCGTAAACCCAATCGCACTGACGCTGTATGTCTGTGAGGTGTGATATTGAATAATATCGTCCAGAGTCACGCCTTTATCTTGATATCGGTCTAAATCGAGCGCCGTTTCTGGTGAGTAATAGGCAGGAAGCTCAATCGCATCGCGAGTTTTATTAACACTAGAAAAGGACGACAGAGCATGATTCAACAAATTATTGAGCCGTTCAATGAGCTGCTGTTCTGATATTCGATAAGGGAGGTAGTCGACCAATATTGTTTGGTAAGCCGGCGTCACATTCATCAACACCGATGCTAAATTTTGGCGAATGGCATCGGAAAAGTGAGCCATGTACTGCGCATATTCGGCGCTAGATTGATTATTTGAAGGCGATAGTGTCAAGGTCACCAAAACGCTGCATTCCGCGACTGGCGCTATATTGAATTCAATCTTATTCGTCGTCATTTCGTTTCCATACGTTTGTTTGCCTTTGATTTACTTACGGCCTTTTATTTGCGTATTTGGCGTTTTTAACATCCGTGTCTAAACCAATACAAAGCGATTAGACCATGCGTCATACCAATCACACGCTTCATACTAATTAAAAGCGTTGAGGTCTTGTCTGATTTTTCTAATCAATGCGATGGATTGAGGGTTATCACCATGAACACAGATGGTATCGGCTTCAATAGGCAGTCTTTCGCCCTCTAAAGTCGTGACCGAGCCATAGTTAATGATTTGCATGACTTGGTTATAGATATCGTCTTGATTGACGTAAACCGAGCCTTTTTGAGTACGTGGCGCTAATTGTCCGTTATTTAAATAAGCACGGTCGGCAAACGCTTCAAACAAGAGAGGCAAGTCATGATCGTCAGCAATATCCAAATACTGTTGATTGTCTGATGAAGAGAGAATCATCAAGGGGATGTTAAATTCAGCGACGGCTTGGGCTACCGCATTAAACACATCGATATTTGCCATCATATCGTTGTAAAGGGCGCCATGAGGTTTCACATAGCCAACAGAGGTGTGGTGATAGCGGCAAAGGGCTTTTAATGCACCGACTTGATAGCAAACCAGTTCACTGATTTCGTCCATGGTGTGTGGAATAGAACGGCGACCAAAACCAACGAGATCTTGATAACCGGGATGAGCACCAATTTGGGTGTGATAGTGCTGCGCCAGTTTTATCGTCTTGGACATAACGTGCGGATCAGACGCGTGGAAGCCACAAGCGATGTTTGCCATATCGACCCACTCCATGACCGACTCGTCATCGCCCATCTTCCAATTGCCGAAACTTTCTCCCATGTCGCAATTAAGCAAAATCTTCGTTGTCACGTGGTGCTAATCCTTTACGTTGAGGTAAGTAATGACGGTCTTATAAATACCATAAATAAACAGTGACCCCACTCAAACTTTCGACACCGTAGATTTACCAGTATGGCATTTCATATATAGTTGAACTATTGATTAAAGGATTAATATCTATCTGTATATTAGGTGAGCACATGATATCCCGCCAGGTTTGCTTAGGACTAGCATTAACGACACCTGTTTTTGTCTCTGCTCAAGAAAACTCTCTAGACCAGCTCATGTCGATGAGCCTTGAAGAGTTGTCTATGTTAGATGTCGAAATGGAAACGGCTTCGAAAGTAACACAAAAACTCACTGACATTCCTTCGTCGGTGTATGTGCTTTCTAATGAGCGAATTCAGCGTAGTGGGGCGAAAACCATTGCTGAAGTCCTAACGCTTGTACCCGGACTCAAAGTCACCAAATTCAATGAAACCTCATGGTTTGTTTCGACATGCGGCTTTCATGATGGGCTATATAACAAGATGCTCGTGATGATGGATGGACGAAGCTTGTTTAGCCCAGTCTATGGCGGTACGTATTGGAGCGACGTTGATTATGTACTTGCCGACATTGAACGCATCGAAGTACTAAAAGGCCCCGGCGGAACAATTTGGGGAGGCAACGCGGTTAATGGTGTTGTCAATATCATTACTAAGTCTGCCAATGATACGCAGGGGACTTATCTCTCCGGTGTCGCGTCTAATACTGATAACTACGAATTTAGTGTTCGTCAGGGATTAAGCCTAAACGACACTGTGGATGCTCGTGCCTTTTATAAGTACCGAGAAGAACCCACGTATCGCACAAACGAATCTGAAAAATGGAAAGCACAAACGGCAGGAATGGTGTTTCAGCCAAGCAATGCCGAAGAAAATTGGTCATTACGTATTGGTGGTGAGAAAAGCTTTTATGAGTCGGAGTTGTATACGTTCCAATATGATAACTCAGGATCGTTTGTCGGACCACAAGCCAATGGTTTCGATAACAAGAGTCAATCTGTTTACGTCCAATTCAACGACTCTCGCCATTTTGATGAAAGTTCGACACTCTCATATTCGTTATGGGGTGAATATAATGAGGATAATGCGCCAGACGCTCCAGGAAGCTACTCGACCCTCGACCCTCGACCCTCGACCCTCGACCCTCGACTTTGACTCTACTTATATCAACCAACTATCGGAAAACCATCAGCTAACACTTGGTGGTTGTATGCGATATATGTATCTTGATTTCTCCTCAAGCCAAGTTTCGGACGTGGATTGGTACAACCCTGATTACTACGGTCGAGCTTACAACATCCAATCTGCCAACGATTATATTGCGAACGCTTTTATACAGTCTCAAATTCAAATGACGGAAGCGCTGTCTATTACTCTTGGTGCCAAGGTTGAACACTTTACACAGAATGATTCAACTGAGCTTTCACCTCAATTGCGTGGTTTATATAAGTTAACTCAACGTCATTCCGTATGGGCGGGGCTTAGCCGTGCGGTTGTTGCACCATCTTATATGGATTCCAATTCCACCAATTATTTCAATAGTTACAATGCTGATTCAAACAACAGCTACCTAGATGTATATAAATCAAGCTCCAGTCTTGAAACAGAGAACGTCGTAACGGCGGAAATGGGTTATCGCTACTCAAACAATTCAAATTTCGAACTCGATGCAACGATTTACCTGAGTGAACATGACAACCTTCGCTTTCACAGCTATGACCCGAATGATATCCCTGCGAATCATGTCTATGTCGGGGCGTTGTCTGATGATTATAAAGCAAAAACTTATGGCTTAGAGTTAGGCGCGAGTTACCAACTCACCCCAGATCTAGCCAGTTACCTGAGTTACGCCTATACGACGTTAGAAGGTGAGAATAAAGGTGATGACCCTAAATCTAGCCCTCAAACGAGTGTTTATTACGATATTGATAATGAACATTTAGCCACGGCACAGTTGATGTGGAATATCACCGAAAGTTGGCAATTCGATGTGATAGGCCAGTACATTAATGTGAATTACCCAGACTATTGGGTAGCAGGTGATGGCACTCAATATGAATGGCAGTCTTACCCACATGAAATAACCTTTGATGCGCGCCTCGCATGGAAAAAATCGTCCGCAGCGCCTTTAATTGAAGTGGTTGTTGAAAACATAGGTAAGAGTGACGGCTATCAAGCTGAATTCACATCTCAGAAAAGCGTCAATCAAGAATCGGTGTATGTGAGGATCTCTCATGAATTCTAAATGGCTTAAGCACCGCATTAAGCTTGGCTTCTCTAAACTAGGCTTAGCTGCTTTAACGATGCTTATTGTGCCGTTGAACACCTCAGCGTCCAGCTTCAAACCTTATGAAGTAAAAGCGGTGTACCTTTTTAGAATTGCGAATTTTATACGTTGGAATGACGAAAGCTCTATGAACGCTGTAAACTTTTGTGTGATTGGCGATGAAAAGGTAAGCCAAGTGCTGACGTCAATTACAGAGGGGAAATCTATTCGTTCACTCGATATCCAAGTTCAACAGTCGATTACTTCTAAGTGCGATATTACGTATTTGTCTGACCGTGAAAATGACCAATTCCGCAGTCAAGAGCACTCGCCACATACTGTGACAATCAGCGACATTCCTAACTTTACGGACCTAGGTGGAGTCATTGAACTCACGCACATCGATAATAAGCTCAAACCTAAGATCAACCTAGAGAACGCAAGGCGCGGTGACTACGTCATTGGTTCAAACCTGTTACGAATCGCTATAGTGGAGGGCAAATAATGTTGTCTTTCATTAATAACATATCGATTAAAAACAAGCTGATATTACCTATTATCATCTTCATCGCAGTCACTTTTGTCACGATTCAATCGGTAAATTACACTGTCACGTTTGAGAGGGAGAAAGAGAGCCTTATTCAGCGTGTTAAAGTGCTGGCACAAGGTGTTGCTTATAACTTGCAAGCCGCGATTCTATTTGAAGACAAGTCATCGGCTCAGGAAATCTTGTCAGCTTTCGTCGCAGATAAAGATATTGTTAGAGTGAAGCTCTATGACATTAACGAGCAGCTTTTTGCCAGCTATCAGGTGAGCAACACTCTGGTTCCAAGGCCAAACGCAGAAGAATTAGAAGATATCGCCGATCATCAATTTGCCATCTCTGAGCATTTCATCTTCTTGCTCGTTCCAGTGACACTGGATGGCGCAGTGATCGCGAATTTGAGAGTAACAATATCGAAAGAGACGTTTAATTCGATCTTAACGAATATTTTCAAGGTTGCGGTCGTCTACCTGTTGTTTCTTGTGATGTTAGGCGGAGTACTGGTCAAATTGGTGCAACGCTTGATTATCGAACCGATGTTTGACCTCAATGAGGCGATGCAAGCCTTTGTTGAGCGTCGTTCGAAGCAGCCTAAATTAGTCGTAACGAACCGCGATGAAATCGGTGATCTGGTTCGAGCTTTCAATACCATGTTAGAAAGGCTTCAACATCGCGATAACCAAATCAATTTTACGTTAGACAAGTTACAAGAAGAAAAATCATTCGCAAATGAGGTCATTGAAACCGTTCAGCACTCTTTGTTGGTGGTAGATGAAAAAGGACTCATTCTTCATGCGAACGCAGCTACTCGGGATATTTTTAAATGCTCGGAAGCCTTTCTTGAGAACATGTTGATCCAAGAGTTGATCGCGACCAAGAAAACGGGTTACTTACAAGATGTTATTGATGCCAATATTGAACTTAATGACGAATTGCTAGAAACCACCGATCTCTTTCAATCAAAACGCTGGCTTCGTGTGAGCAGTCGTTCTCTGACAAAACATGGTCGTATTCTTTATGCAATCCAAGATGTCACCGACATAGAAACGGCCATGAGTCGCCAACGTATTGCTGCGGGTGTTTTCGAAAACAGTAAAGACGGTTTGATCGTGCTGAACTCGTCAAACGTGATAACCATGGTTAACCCGGCGATCACACAACTTCTCGGTTATCACTCTGATCTGCTGGTGGGCAAAACACCATTTGAAGTATTTTCGTGGCAGCAATTTTCATCATTGATGCCGACAATTCGCAGTTCGTTAGACAACTATGGTCAATGGCAAGGCGAAGTGTGGGAGAAGAGCGCGTCCGGCACGTTGGTTCCAATGTTTGTCAAAGTGAATCGAGTTGCCTCGGACAACGAGAAAGACGAGTTTGATATGGTATTAACGCTGTCAGATTTATCCAACGTTAAAGAGATGGAAAGACTCGAACACTTGGCTCATCACGATGCGTTAACCGGATTAGCGAATAGAGCGCAGCTGTATAAGGTTATGGATGATGTTGTCACGTCGAGCCACTATTCGAATCAGCATTTCGCGGTTATTTACTTGGACTCGGATGGCTTCAAAGAAGTGAATGACAATTATGGACACGATGCGGGTGACGAAATCCTTAAACAAGTGTCAAACCGTTTGTTATCTCAGGTAAGAGCGGGGGATTTGGTTGCACGTTTGTCGGGTGATGAATTTGTTCTTATTATTAAACAGACAAACAAAGTCTTGTTAGCTAAGTTAGCCGAGCGATTGTTGGATCTGATCGGGCAACAAGTAAACTACAAACAGCGTTCACTTCATGTTGGAGCGAGCTTAGGTATCCATTTAGTTGATGGCTCAGAGCGTGATATTGACGTGATTCTAAAAGTTGCTGATGAGGCGATGTACCAAGCGAAACGCAAAGGAAAAGGTCAGTTTGTGTTCTCTCGTGAGGGTAAATAGGCACCGGTGTTTGTGAGCTCACCCTAAGTTGTTGTATCATAAGTGATAGGTTGAATATTTTTAATTAAAAGGTCTGCTAAGCATGAATGTTTTAGTTACAGGTGGCATGGGTTACATTGGTAGCCATACAAGTATCCAGATGATCAACGCAGGTATGACACCTGTACTTTTTGATAGCTTGTACAACAGTAAACCAAGCGTTCTAGAGCGTATCGAAAAAGTCTCGGGCGTTCGTCCCAACTTCATTGAAGGTGACGTTCGTGATAAAGCGCTTTTGACTGAAACCATGAAGCAACACAACATCGAAGCGGTTATCCACTTTGCTGGTCTGAAAGCCGTCGGAGAGTCTGTGGAAAAGCCTCTTGAATACTACGACAACAACGTAAACGGCACTTTAGTTCTTGTTGATGCAATGCGTGATGCGGGTGTAAAAACCTTGGTATTCAGCTCTTCAGCAACGGTATACGGCGATCCTGCAAGTGTGCCAATTACTGAAGACTTCCCAACCAGCGCAACCAACCCATATGGTCGTAGTAAACTAATGGTTGAAGAGTGTTTAACCGATTTCCAAAAAGCCAATCCGGATTGGAGCATTACACTGCTGCGTTACTTTAACCCTGTAGGTTCACATCCAAGTGGTGAGCTAGGTGAAGATCCGCAAGGTATCCCAAATAACCTAATGCCATTTGTCTCTCAAGTAGCAGTAGGCCGCCGTGAATTCCTATCTGTATTTGGTAGCGATTATCCAACAAAAGACGGCACTGGCGTTCGCGATTACATCCACGTAATGGATCTGTCTGATGGCCACATCGCAGCGCTTGAGAAAGTAGGGCGCAAAGATGGTCTTCATATCTACAACCTTGGCACTGGTAACGGTTCAAGTGTATTAGACATGGTTAAAGCGTTTGAGGAAGCGAGCGGTAAAGATATCCCTTATAAGCTTGTCGAGCGTCGCCCGGGTGACATTGCAGAATGTTGGGCAGATCCTGCTAAAGCTCAGAAAGAGCTTGGTTGGAATGCAACACGTACACTGACTGAAATGACTGAAGATACATGGCGCTGGCAGTCAACCAACCCTGATGGTTTCCCTGGTTGATCTAGTTGTTTCATGAATAGTTAACTTGCAAAAAGATGCTTTAGGGCATCTTTTTTGATCTAAATCGAATAAAAAGTAAATTAGTGGTTAAAAAGTATCATTCTGTATCTGTTGTGTTATCATCCACGCGAATTATATGTTTAATGTTAATTTTCTTTGGAGTTAATCATGGAACTAGCCCTAGTCATCACTTTCATCATTGCTGCAGCTGTAATGGTTAAGAAAGAAATGGCAGAGAAGTAATTTCACTTTATCCCTTTTTGATACAATTTTTAGTGAAATAATAAAAGCCAGCATTTAGCTGGCTTTTTAGTATCTGCAATTCAGGTTTTTAACGAATTAGAATTCGTATTTAGCTGAAATACCGTAGTTTCTTTCTGCTTGAGAGTTCTCTTTGTAAAGCTCATCATCGCCGCGAATATCATTCCAACGGTAGTACTCTTCGTTAGTTAAGTTGAATACTCCACCACGAATAGTAAGATCTTTCATTGGCTTGTAGTAAGCCGTCAAGTCAACAACCGTTGCACTCGGAAGCTCAGCTTGACCAGCGTTACCGCCGCTTTCGTCATCGAAGTTGATGTCTGAACCAGACTTGTTAGCCGTGTAGTTTAACTTAAGGCTAGTACCCCAGTTTTGGTTTGGAGCATCGTAGTTAAGACCTAATACAGCATTCCAAGGATTAACACTATTCAGTGCATTACCGTTTCCATCTTCACCTTCTGTGTATGAAGCAACGAAGTGAGTTGAAATACCCTTAGGTGCACCAACCAAAACATCCCATAGTAACGTGTTAGAGAATTCAACACCCTTAATTGTTGCGGAATCTAGGTTAACGTTAGAGTAGTGTGTCGTTCCGCCAACTTTTTTCGTTACCACTGTTTCGATGAAGTCATCGTAATCACTGTAGTAAGCCGCAATTTCAGACGATGAAGCCTGTGTATTATGACGGTAACCTAGCTCGTAAGAGATACTGGTTTCTGACTTAAGGTCCGGGTTTGGATCGTTTACGTAACCATGTCCTGGGTTGTCATACGTGTAGTACAGTTCATCGAAAGAAGGGGCTCTAAAGCCTTGGCTAATCTGGCCAAAAATGGTGCCTGTATCAGTAAGTTTGTATGTTGAGCCTAAACGTCCAGTTACCGCAGAATCAGAGAAGTCCGTAAGTGACTCACCCGTATTTTTACCAGGGTCTGTAGAGAAGTAATCGAAACGAACACCTGGAGTAACAACAAGTTTGTCGTTCATTAGGCTAATTTCGTCTTGTACAAACAGACCAAACTTCTGCTCTTTAGCATCAGGAGTGTATACATAAAGCTGATCATCAGTATCAGGATCAGAGTTGTACTCCATGTTTGTATTGCTAATATCACTATGTGTGTATGTTGCACCATAAACTAGGTAATGGTTGTTAATCTCTTTATCTAGCTGAGTTTCGATCTCAAGCTTATCTTCGGTGTATTCATAGTCTTTTGTTTGAAGATTGTCATTGTTAGCAGGGACATAAGGTGGGAAGCCAGGACCTGCCGGTTTAAAGCGCTTCGTCACCCCATTTTCTTCTTTAGAGATGTATGACACTTTGCTCGTCACTGTGTCAGCGATAGCGCCATCAGCGAACCAAATATGTTTAATCGCAAATCGATTTTGCTCTGTATCATCTGCACCCGTGTAGCTATCATAGCTTGAGTGATAAATATCAGAGTCAGAAGTATCCTTAATTAGCTCAGCTAGAAACTCGATACGGTGGCTTTCGTTCAATTGGTATTGCAATTTTACCAATAGGTTATCTGCAGATGTATCTTGCTCTTCTACTGCGTAATTCTCTAAGTTATTAGAGTCGCGGAAGTTTTGAAGCTCTTCACCGTCACGGCGAGTGTAGGCAACCAATGTTTCCAAATCACCAAATCGATTAGCTAATGCAACGTGCTCACTGAAAGAGTTATCTTCTGAAGAGTAAGACAGTTTCGCTTGGCCACCGAAGTCTTCGCCATCTTTCAAGAAATCAGAAGGGTCTTTGGTTTCGAATGCAACAACGCCGCCAATAGCGTCACTTCCGTGTAAACTTGAAGCAGCGCCTTTGATGATTTCAACGCTTTTAAGCATATCAGGGTCGATTGAGATACCGCTAGAGTTAATAAATGCATAAGGGCCACCATCAAATGAACCTGGTTGCGATGAGCCATCTACTAAGATCTTAACGCGCTTACCTTCCATGCCACGAATATTGATAGTTTGTGCACCTTGACGAGAGCTTGAGTTCATCGTTACACCTGGAGTGTATTCGAAGATTTCATTCACGTCTTTCGCCATATTCTCTTCAATTTGCTTATCCGATATAACAGTAACAGAAGCCGCTGTATTGATAAGTGTTTGATTAGTACGAGTCGAAGATACAACAACCTCGTCAAATAGGGCATAATCTTCAGCAAAGGCTGATGTTGATGAAAGCGCTAAAACGATTGAAGCAGAGAGTAGGGATTGCTTATACATCTGATAGTTACCTTAATTCCATAGTATTATCTTGATTTGCGAACGATAATATTGGATCTAAATGATAATTACTATTATTTGCATTTCAATTTATTTGTACTTTTGTCATTAAAAACACGCCTAAACCGTATAACTCATTGTATTAAAAGACCTTTAATGGTTCCATTTGCCTGGTGAATGCTTCCATTTTTGTGATTAACCTCTCATTTATAAAGTAGGAAACTGATGCATAGTCCAATAACACTTGAAGCGTTACACATCCTAGACGCCATCGACCGACGTGGAAGTTTCGCCGCCGCGGCCAATGAAATGGACAGAGCGCCTTCATCACTCAGTTATCAAATACAGAAGCTTGAACAAGATCTGGATATCATGATTTTTGACCGCTCAGGCCACCGTGCAAATTTCACGGAAGCGGGTCAGTTGATACTTGAACAAGGTAGGGTAATTCTTGGAGCAACAGAACGTCTTGTTAACGAGGCAAGTATTCTAGCCAATGGTTGGGAGCTCGATTTGACCATCGCCTTTGATGGTATTATCCCGATTGCTAACTTTTTCCCGCTGGTAGATGAACTAGGAAAAATCAGTAAAACACGCGTTCGTTTGCAAGAAGAGATCTTAGCAGGGTGTTGGGAGTCCCTTTCAGACGGCCGAGCCGATTTGCTAGTGTGCCCAAAGGTTGACACTATCCCAAACGACATGAAAAGTGACGTTATAGGTAAAATGGAAATGGTTTGGGTAGCGGCATCAAATCACTATGTTCACAAACGTTCTGGTGAGTTCGACCAAAAGGCGAGAGAAAGTTACAGGGTTATTGCTATTGCAGATACCGCGCGCGATCAGCCAGCACTAAGTATCAATATTCTAGAAAAACAGCCACGATTAACTGTGACAAGTTTTCCTGCAAAAGTAGAGGCTTTGACATCAGGACTAGGGATTGGCACTTTGCCGAATAGTGTTGCTAAACCTTTGATCGAATCTGGCGTTCTACAGCAGATCTCCGGTACCGAGCCGCAGCCTATTGATATCGTAATGGCTTGGCGACGCAACAAAATGGGCGACGCCAAGTCTTGGTGTATCCAACATCTTAAAAAGACATGGGCGTTAAAGTAACGGTAACACCATATCTGCAGTACCGTCTTCAAAACTGATATCTAGCTTAAAACCGAGCTTTTGAGCTAGTGTCAGCATCCCTCTATTGGTTGGCATCGTCATACCCGACATCTGTTTAGTCTGCTTCGCTCGGCAGTAATCGATAACCTTAGTCATCAGAATGCGACCTAGACCAACACCTTTAAGGTCAGAACGAATCAATATTGCGAATTCCGCGTCCGTGTTCTCAGGGTTAATCAGCGCACGGGACACGCCGATGATCGCTGGAACGCCTTGTTCCTCGCGAACGACCACAAAGGCGATTTCTCTATCGAAATCAATCTGAGTGAAATTCGCCAACGCCTCATGATTAAATTCACCGACATCACTAAAGAAACGCTTATAGAGATCTTCTTTAGACACTCGGTTAATGAAGTCAGCATGAAGCGGTTCATCTTCGGGAAGAATAGGGCGTAACAACACTTCGGTTCCATCTTTTAGCTGGATACGTTCTTCAAGCTCGACTGGGTAAGGGCGAATGGCCAACCTTTCTTGTGGATCTCCTTCGTAGGCTTTCAATATGATATCAGCGTCTAATATCGTAAATTTGTCTCCGTTGGCGAGTACTGGATGAATATCCAAATCATGTATTTCAGGGCAATCAACGACCATCTGCGATATGCGAACCAATAATTCAGAAAGGCCCTCTATATCAATCGGGTTAGGAAGCTTTTGTAGACGAATCTTGCCACTTTTTATCGCTCGAATAATCAAGTAACGCGCCAGTGTCATGTTGAGCGGTGGAAAAGCAGCGGCGGCATCAATCGATTCATCCCACTCAGAGCCACCTTGTCCAAGTAAGATGATTGGGCCGAAGGTTTCGTCTGTTGTGACCTTAATACGCAACTCTTGGCCGCCCGCGAGCTTAGCCATACCTTGAATCAATAAGCCATGGATGTGCGCTGTAGGGAAGGATAATTGTGAGCGATCGAGAATTGCCTGAGCCGCATTGGCAACTTCACTGCTGTTTCGTAAATTGAGCATCACGCCTTGAACGTCTGACTTATGTGCAATATCCGGAGAACGTAATTTTACTGCGACGGGATAACCAATCGTTTCAGCGATGTGTACTGCTTCACTTGGGTCAGAAGCGATCCAAGTTGGTAACACATCGAGGTTGAAGCTCTTGAAAAACTGGCTATTTTGGTGAGTATCAAGGCTTACTGTATCTTTATCCAGTAGTTGTCGTTCTATCCAATTTTTCGCATCTGCTAAATCTTCAATGTGTACTTTTTCTGCAGTAGTCGGCGTTTCCATTAACTGACGTTGGTTACGTCTGTACTCGACTAAGTGCATGAATGCGACCACAGAGCTTTCAGGCGTTCGATAAGTTGGGAAACCCGCTTCGGTAAACAGCTTTCGTGCAGGCCTTGCTGTTAACTCACCAGACCAATTCGTCAGGATGTTAAAGCGCTTGTGGCGAGGGTGCTTTTTAATCGCTTCAATAATTCGCTCTGCCGTTTTGGCTGAATGTGCGACCGCAGAAGGGCTGTGCATAATAAGAATCGCATCAGCTTCATCACCATCGAGTAAGATGTTTATGGTGTCGATATAACGCTGATCACCGGCGTCTCCAACAATATCGATAGGATTGCTGTGAGACCAACTCGATGGCAACACCTTGTTCAACTTATCAAGTGTCTCTTCTGAAAACTCTGCAAGCTTACCACCGCGGTCAAATAGGGTATCCACCGCCATAATCGCAGGGCCGCCACCATTGGTAACAATAGCCAAGCGCTCGCCACGCAAGGGAACGGAATGAGTCAGTGTTTCTACCGCAGCAAACAGTTCATGTAAGTTCTTAACTCTTAGCATGCCGCTGCGTCGAATTGCAGAGTCGTAAATGATATCTAATGTGTCGGCACCACCAGTGTGTGCCATTGCAGCGGCTCTACCTTTCGCCGTTCGACCGCCTTTCAACACCAAAATTCGTCGATTGCGCGATGCCGCACGCGCTGCAGAAATAAAGCGCCTCGCATCAGTAATGCTGTCTACATAGAGCAATATCGCTTCGGTGTGAGAGTCGGTGCTAAGATAATCCAATAACTCCGAGAATTCGATATCGCTGCCATTGCCTATAGAGATAAACGCAGAGAAACCGATCTCTTTGTCATTAGCCCAATCGAGAATAGTGGTACACACAGCTGCCGACTGAGAAACAAAAGCGATCTTACCGGGCAATGCTGTCACTGGAGAGAATGAGGCGTTCAAATTTAACCAAGGGACAATTACCCCCAAACTATTAGAACCCAACACTCTAATGTTGTGTTTTTTGGCAATCGCTAGGCATCTTTCATCATACGTCTCGCCATTATCGCTTTCTTGTTGCATGTCGGAAGAAAGCACAATGACAGACGCAATCCCTTTCTCAGACAGCTCTTCAAAAATGGCGACATTGCGTGTCGCATTGGTACACAAGATTGCGAGATCAGGGACAATCGGTAACGACAAAATGTTCTTATAAGAAAGCACACCGGCCACTGAATCATATTTCGGCGTAACCGGCATCACCGCACCTTTAAAATCCCCGTGCAACAAATTGTTCATAACGATATATCCTGCGCGCGTTTCTCGTTGAGAAGCACCAACAACAGCGATTGAACGGGGTTTAAGTAGGGGATCAAGATGATTCATAGACATATCCTAGCAATGCACGTAAGTTCATCGTAACTTACTTTGCACTCACGAGTTGATGGCAAATTCACCGAATTCAGATGAATAAGCAAACACTGCATAAAGTTTGTGAAATAGGTCACCCACTAATGGTGTATAATCTCAAAGTTAACTTGATTCTAAACCGACGTATCGGCATGATTTATAGTAATTATTATTAAGGATATAGAGCTTTCCATGAAAAAATTTGCAATTGTGACTTTGCCACTGCTCTTGGCTGCATGTGTATCTGACGATTACGTTACCAATGTCACTTCAGATAGTTATCAAGAAGAGTACAAAACGGCAAAAGTTGAAGCTCCAGTTGTATCTCAATCTGAGCAAACAAGCGTTGTTGAAGAAAATGTTGTCAACGTTATCAGAACCGAACCTGTTGAACAGAAAGTCGCTCAAACGACTAAAGCTAAGCCAGTTGCAGTAGTGACAGGCCCAACCAAGAAACAACAAGACATGAACCAACGTTTTGGTTACACAGTTCAAGTTGTTGCTGTTGGCAGCCAAAGTAAAGTCGATTCTTTCGTGAAAATGCTACCTACGACTTCTCAACCAGTTTGGGAAAACTACAAAATGGTTAACGGCACTAAGTGGTTCACGGTACTTTATGGTGACTACGCGACACGCTTAGAAGCTAAAAAGGCCATCTCAACACTGCCGAACACTTTCCAAAACTTGAAGCCGTTCGTTAAGAGCATTGATGACATCAAGAACTCTGAATACCCTACGCTTAACAAGTTGAACTAAGTTTTGATTCATGAAGAAGGGGCAAATGCTCCTTCTTTTGTTTTAAGACTCGCTGTTTTGTTTAATAGTTAATCGCTCGATCTTTCGAACCCAATTTTAACAATCAAAACACTGTACCTATCTCGACTTTTGTTTATCATTGAAGTCAGTACTCCTAGTTTCAAGGACCGAATTTACCCATGAACACCACAAACATCCTTCTACTTTGCGGCGGTGGATCTTCAGAGCATGAAGTATCTTTAGTTTCAGCTAATTACCTTTTTGAACAGCTCAATAGCGTTGCAGATTTTAACGTTGTAAGAGTTGAAATTAAAAACGAAGGCTGGTGTCTTGATTCAGGTGAATTGGTTTATCTTGATATTAACGACCAAACCTTACGCGGTGACAATTTAGCATCTAAAGTCGATTTTATTGTGCCTTGCATCCACGGCTTCCCAGGTGAAACAGGTGACATTCAATCCCTGTTTGAAATGGCTAAAATTCCATACCTAGGTTGTGGTTCAGAAGCTAGCAATAACAGCTTTAACAAAATCACGTCAAAGCTTTGGTACGACGCACTCGGCATTCCAAACACGCCGTACCTGTTCTTATCAGACAACAATGATCAAGCTCACTCACAAGCAACTCAAGCATTTGAAAAGTGGGGTAAAGTGTTTGTGAAAGCGGCTCGTCAAGGTTCTTCTGTAGGTTGTTACCAAGTTAACCAAGTAGAAGATTTAAGCGAGGCTATCAACAAGGCGTTCACTTTCTCGGACCAAGTATTGGTTGAGAAATCAGTGGTGCCTAGAGAGCTAGAAATTGCTGCTTATGAAATCGATGGCGAGCTGCATATCAGCAAGCCGGGTGAGGTGATTGCACCTAATGGCGCATTTTACTCTTACGAAGAGAAGTACAGTGCAGACAGTCACTCGATCACTGAAGTTGAAGCAAGTAACTTAACGGACGAACAGCGTGAATTGATTGCAGACAGCGCTCGTAAAGTCTTCACTCAGATGAAGCTTCGTCATTTGTCTCGTATCGACTTCTTCTTAACGCAAGACAACGAAATCTACCTGAACGAAGTCAACACCTTCCCAGGTATGACGCCAATCTCCATGTTCCCTAAAATGGTTGAGCATGACGGCCACAAATTCAGCCAGTTCTTGGAGAACTGCGTGAGAACGAGCCTTTCTTAGGTTTTCTAACTCATTTTCGTTCACTTAGAGCTGAACCAACAAGTGCCTTGAGCTTTCTGCCAAGGCACTTGTTGTTTTTAAAGCCAGCTATTTTAAAAATCGATCGTTTTAACCACAGCTTATATCAAAATAGTAATATCCCAGTAATCTACGCCCCGTCATTGCCAAGGTATTAATGCCTTAAACTTCATCTTCTCACTCTCAGCCGTTCCCGTGAAACCTACATATTGCGCTGGCATTGCAGGGCTGAGCCAACGGCCAAAATCCTGAATCTCTCTAACCTTAAGACCTTGTTTCGACAACTCTTGTGCAGCACCAACACGAATCGAGTTTCCAGAGAAATGGTGATTTTCTGGCAATTTAAGTAAGTCGCTAGCTCTTCTCAATATCCTATAGATGGACGAATCATCTAAAGGCTGCAAACCAATATTTTCATGCTTGTCTATCGCTCGAAATACTGACAACTCATCTTGTATACCAGTAAACGAAAACCAACGTTGAAGTGCAACACTGGCTATTTGTGACAACTGATAAGCCGAATCTTTGACTGTTACTTGGTAATGATCTTGAACGTAATCAACATCACTCATCGATAACACCTTAAGCTCTGAGCGTTTTAAAGCACACTCGAACATCACGTTATAAATAGCGATGTCTCTGATCTCTTTCAGGTTTGCTTTCTCATGGGAGAGCAGCGTATTTAAATCAGTGAGATGCGCAGATGTCATAGCATTGGTTTGTTTAGCGTCACCGGCCATTTGAGATTGTAAGTGGAGTAGGGTAAAGCGAACTTGCCTGTGCTTGATCGGGTTAGCAAAGCTCAACACAGTATGTAACATGCTAAGCGTTGCAGTGTAACGTTTTAGCGATGCGTATTTTCTATCGTTGGACTCCGTTTCAAGAAAACGACGAACAGCAGTTATAGATGCGGGAAGTGTGTTAATACGATGTTTGGTACAGAACGCATGATAGCGATTCCAATCACTATAAATGCCTAACAGTGAATTGCGAGAGTATTGAAATCCTGTCAACTCATCTATAATTTCTATTGTCGCGTTACTGTTTAATTTTTCAACAAATGAATTGATTATCACAGAGTCGGTTAAAATAGGGACTTTTTTTCTCAAATTACCATACCTCGACAGGTGTTTTTACCATATTATGCTTGATATCATTATTAGTATACTTATGATTAATGCAGTGAAAACAGAAAGATGATTAATAGATATGGCTAATTCAATTTACCGAAGCGTCCATCTTCAATCGATAGATGCTAACAACACAGTTTGGCGTGCTAAGTTAAAAAACAACGTTATTCAGGGCAACCTAGCTGCCGTGAAAAAGAGTATTGATTGGTGGATTGATACCGCATCTATTATTGATCCAAAAGAATTCATGTCATTAAATAAGTCGAGAGGAACTGGTGGCTCGACTGAAAACTTCAACGGCTACCAAATCAAGAATGACACCGGTGAGCCTAATGCGTGGTATTGCATGTTTAACGGTCGCTTAATTAAAGGCGGCAAGGTTGCAATCCAACGCCATATAGAAGCTTACTTACTCGCAAAACAAAAAGCAGAGCAACAAAAGAAGTAAATTATGAGCCTAGTATATTCAACAGAAACAGGTCGTATTAAGCCTGAAGAAGAGAAAGTCCAACGCCCTAAAGGCGATGGTATCGTTCGAATCCAAAAAGAAACCAAAGGCCGCAAAGGCAAAGGCGTTTCTGTCGTGACTGGCTTAGACCTAGATGACGCACCATTAAAACTAATGGCAGCAGAACTCAAGAAAGTTTGCGGCTGCGGTGGCTCAGTAAAAGACGGCAACATCGAAATTCAAGGTGACGCTCGTGATAAGATCAAAGCGCACCTTGAAAAGAAAGGCTACAAAGTTAAATTTGCTGGCGGTTAATCTCTAACTAATACCAGGGTTAAAATCGAAGATTATTATCACTGGTTATTAGGTATTTTATGGTAAATAGCCAATATGGTTAAATACACAGTATAATTTAGAGAATATCGACACTATACAAAGGCAGGGCATCACACAAAGATACCTGCCTTATAAACACCAAAACCAATTTAACATAACGTACATAATACGCAGTAACATGTAGTTAATTCTAAAGGTAGTATTCTCATCGTTTGTCCTTAAAACCCTTGTTCCAACTGACTGCCACGCTTCTTGCGTCGACCAGAGTTTTCTTATGGCACTTGAAATCTAATAATTATATGTGTGGTCAGTTCAATCTTCATTCAGCGAATCTAATTGACGAGAAACTTTGTCCATCTGGTTTAACTTATCTAGCCACTTCTCTGTTTGCACTAACGGTTCGCTGCGCTGTGTGTAATTCTTGTGAGCATTGCTGTTGTTTCTTTTTCAGATTTCACACATCACACACGCGACCAATGTTTTTTATCAACTGCACATGCTGAGCTTTCGTTTAAATCCATCAGCTAATAAAGTTCGTGTGTCTTACGTAGATTAGCACACACATTTTTCAAACCTTCTTAACGATTCTCTCTAGAGTTAGTATTTGTGTTTAGCGAGATGATTAAACGGCAATGGCTTGTCCTATGTTGTTTGAAACACCATGCCAAGCTACCGCAAACATGTTTGCATAGATTCATTGCACTTATACGCTGGTACACAACACCGATACTTGGTAGATCCATAATCACGGTTTACCCTGAAATTACGTTCAATTGGCTTTAGGTAGCTTTGGTAATAAACCTAAGAGTTGCTTGAAACCCATTGCTCTTTGTTTTGCTTTACCTGTTTTCTCTAGCTGATATGCCCGCTTTTGAAGTTGCAATGGTGTTACCACCTGAGACTAAAAAACTTAGAAAGCGTTTATTGGTTTGTCGACACATGTAATTAACAAATAAAGTGACACTGTAGCTAGCTGTACAGGTAAAGGTTGGTCCTATGGAACACAAAATAAAGATCCCAAACAATAACTGTATGTATATACAGTTATATTATTAACCCCTTAAAAACGTCACCTTTCGTATAAATACCGAGCAAAAACAACGCTATTTAAGTATATATCGATCGCTGGGCGCGTGTTTTTTGGTGAAGAACGACTGTATCTGGCTTGTTGACCAAACGATATTAGCCAAACTCAATCCAAAATCGAATCCCTAGTTGCGCCTGCATACTCCATCACGCATAATGTTACAGGTTTACGTACGAAATATATTATGAGCGACAAAGCATTCAGACAACTCAACATCTTCTTCTCTGTTTTTTGCCTGGCAATGACCGTGCTGTCGCTGATCTCTTTCCATACCATCATGGATAAGAACTACATCATCACACCAGACAGATACCCTACGCGCGTAAATACAGACAGAGACCATGATGGTGGCACCATAGGGTCGTTATACAAGTTAAAAGATAAAATTGAGTTACAGTGTGACTTTAATCGTACCTATAGTTCACCTTTCTGTGAGGTTGAATTTGTTCTCTCTACTGAAGGTAAAGGCTTAGATCTCTCCAGATTTGATTCTGTGACCATCAATATGGAATATGAAGGTCAAGAGGATCCAAGGTTTCGATTCTACATACGTAACCACGACGACAACTACAGCATTCAAGGCGACCCTATTTCTAACAAGTTCAATCGCTTAGACTTCTCATTCCCCGATAGAAACCACATCGATTTAGATTACTTCAATGTCCCTTTATGGTGGATTGACTACTACAACCACCCGATAACCAACAGCGCGGTGGATATTACTAACGCTGTTTCAGTTGAATTGGGGCTGGGAGCTAGCACGCTCGATGGCCACCATACTCTCACGGTCGAGAGCATCGTTTTCCACGGTAAGATTATGGACAAGGTTATGTTATGGAAGATCTTGATTAGCTTATGGGTAATCTACGCGGTCTGTTATGTCTGTGGGGCGTCATACGTAGCTAGACGAGCGAGAATGTTTTCAGTAAACCAACAGCGTTTGTTAGCCCAAGAAATCGAAGAGTTAAAAATAAAGGCGACTACCGACCCTCTAACTGGCTGTCGTAACAGAACCGAAGCGTTAGATACCTTTTATGATTTTGAGCGTCTTGCACAACAAGGAAAGACAATTCACATTGCTCTATTTGATTTGGACCATTTTAAGCAGGTCAACGACCATTACGGTCATGAAACCGGTGATCAAGTTCTAATTCTGTTTGCCTCGACAGTGATCGACAACCTTGGTGAGCAATACTTATTGTATCGTTGGGGCGGCGAGGAGTTCTTGTTAGTTTGTATAGAACAAACAACGCTACAGTGTAACGAAATTATTGCAAAACTCTACTCTTCAATGGACGAAGCCACTTGGCCCAAAGGGCTTCACATTACCGCATCCGTTGGTTTTACCCAACTTACACAGAATGAATCGATTCGTTCAGCCATTAAGCGTGCAGACAAGGCACTCTATCAAGCTAAAGATAACGGACGAAACCAAGTCGTTACGTTTGACTAAGCCTCGCCAGACTGGCCTGCAGTTCAATATTCAATGCTCTTCAACACGCATCAATACCCTGTCGATATCTACTCTCTATTTAGTCAGCAATTACACTTTTAACGGCTGACTAAACAAGTCCATAAACTTTGCTCTCTCATCAGAATTCTAATCGATTCGCACACACTATCCGTAATACCGACATCATTAGCATTCTCAAATTGATACGTGTCGTTCCTTAAACGACTTCTATACAACGCCTTTACTCCTCGTAAACTTCCTCAATGCTTATTCTGTAAAGCACATATGTGGAAACGAAGTTACAAGTCATTCGCGGTATCGGTTTTGGACATTACCGCTGTGGCTTGTCTCGCCCTGTTCTTCGATGAACTCCTCATTTGTCTTCTTCTGAACATTCATGGATTCTCATCCGTTAAAAATACAAGTCACAACGTCACTAGCCTTAAAAAACGCCATATATTTAGTGACTTAGCTATAGCGACAAGAATGCTGACACCTAAAGTGACGGTTGTTTTACTTTCAGATCTTGCTGTAATTTAATTACAACCTAAGGCCAAGAAAAGCCTGAAAAGTTAATTACTCTGACGTAACTTATTGAATAAGCAGTATTTAAGAGTTTTGGACAGGTCGGAATTTAGGGTAACTAAAGAGTAGGCATGTACGAGATAATATACTAGAGGGTAATATATTTAGTTATAGTGCACTAAGGCGTTAAAAAAGAAGGGCTGATGCCCTACTCTTCTTTATTACTCATTTCTTCACGAATTTGCTCAGCAACGATTTTGATAGCTTGTGCTGTGCTGATGCCTTGGGTCATCATTTCTTGAATTCGTTCAACAGCTTTCTGTTGTTCTTCGTGAGAAAGGGTTGGTAAGTCGTTTAGCATGTTCTGCTCCTTTATTTAGGAGCAGAACTATATAAGGACTGTTAGTAACTAGCAAGGAAATTGATTGATGCACCCATTGCATTTTCATTTGTGTAGTTAGCACTTAGATCTAGCTGAAACAAGTTCAATGGCGAGATACCAATACCAGCTGTCACTGTTCCTTCTGAATCAGAGTAAGCCAGGTTCTTGTAATACCCTCCCCTTAGCTTAAGCTGACGTAACAGGTCGACTTCAGTACCAACACGAATCATCTGTTCGTTGTCTTCGAACGAAGTAAACTTCTCTGCCTCGTTTAGGTCGTAATCAACACTCAACGTAAAGTAATCAGAAACGATACCTGCACCCACTGTGTATACCGGCTCTAATTTGTAGGCGTATTTACCGCCAACCGAATATCCAGGAACGATTTCTTTTGTAGAGTCTTTTGTTTCGATATCTCGAGAGATTAAGTTTGTCGCTGCTAACCCAACTCTGAACGGGCCAAAAAACCAGAGTGCGCCAGCATCAACGTTAAACGCCGTGTCGCCATCACCATTTTCGCGTACGTCAGATAAGTCATAATCATTGACCGACGCAACATAGTTGTACGTGTAGATGCGCTGTAGTTTCGGTGAGATGCCAAACGATAAGTGATGCCCCATAAAAGTTTGATACTTCGCTAAAGAAAGACCAACTTCAGCAACTCCAATTGAGACCGATTCTACTGCTGAGCGCTGCAAATTATCCGTGTCACTTCCAGACGTATATACATCTGGTGTAACAAAACTTTCAGTGTATGCTTTGCCAAATATATTCGCTGCAATATACTGATTAGGTAGTGCAAACGCTACCACGCCACCCAAATCAAAGTTCGCTTGATTACCATCAAGTTTTTTCAATCCATCTGTAATACCACTGCCTGAAGCATCTAGTACCGCATCGATGTTAGATTTCATGTCGTTAGGGTCATTGTAATTACCGCCAAAACTTGGCGTAATCATTCCCACGTCATCGTTACGACGATAAATCGCAACAAGTGCTGGGTTATAGAATGGAGCGGTTAGGAAGTTAGCCGAAACAACACCCACACCACCCATCGCATCACCACGCGCTTCAATGGCGTAGTTTGCTGCTGAAAGAGGAAGACTGGCGAATGCAATTGACGCTGCGAGTAGTTTTGTAGTTTTTTTCATGCCGTTTATCTTTGTTAGATCCCTTACATAGTTAACGGCACAATTTTAAATTACTTTAACTCTTCTTCGCTAGAAATATCATAAGTTTTACTGATAGTTTGTGCTTGTTCTATCGCTATGTCGCCTTGCCAACGTGAATGCACCATTGAAACCGCCAAAACATAGCGATCATTGGGAAGTTCTTCGCCAGTAAGGTTCATTGGATAATCAGATTCGTAACTCTTGCCCCACACTTGTTCATAGTGTTCATCAACGTAATCGTACAAACCGATTTCGAGCTTAGGGAGCGGACAATAAGGATTCAGTAGTTCTTTCTTATCAATTCGCCACGTGTCTTTTGAGGCCCAGCGTACTTGTTGACGCATGGATACTTCACCCAAAACAACCCAAGTGCTCCAAGACTTTCCGCCATCATCTTTTACGCTTAAACGATATAAACCGGATTCAAGTTGAGAGGCTAAATTGTAACGCTTGCGGTATAGACTCACCGATGCGTTGTTAACCACTTCACTGTCTTTGGTAAACTCACTGTCCGACGAAACGATCTTATCGACCCACTTCTCGAAGGTAATGTCTTGAATATTGTTTTCGGATTCAACATTAATCGATACACGAAAGGTATCTCGGCCAGGGCTTTGAATGATGTGTCTTTTGACGACGACGGAACTGATCCAATCTGGGAGTGTTTTTCTAGTGAGAGTTTTACCACAATCTTTGTTCAATGCTTGATCGAACAGTTCATTAAGGTGATCTTCTCGTGATTGAGAAGAGTTGATTTGCCAAACTTCCACTAATGAATCAAACATCTGAGGTAAATCATTATCTAGCAGATGTTTATGAACTTGGGTCAGAGCATCACTGCTCTTAAACCAATCCGTTGCTTGCGCGGTATTCGCTACGCAAGAAAACATTAATAGTGGAAGTAAGGCTATTCTCATTACGCTTTCATCTTGTAACCAACGCCACGCAGCGTTTCAATTTCTAGACCCGGCAGTTTCTGTCTTAGTTGCAGAACGTGCGTGTCTACCGTACGTGTTGTTGGGAAATGGTTGTAACCCCATACATGGTCAAGCAGTTCATCACGTGTAAATACACGTCCAAGGTTACTTGCCAAAAACAGTAGAAGGTCAAACTCAGTGCGCGTTAAAGTTACTTCTTGTTCATTGAAAAACACTTCACGTGTCGCTTTATCGATAACAAGATTTTGAGCGATCACTTTTGATGCATCTTGTTCTTCAGAATCTGGCAGGCGAAGTTGAGCACGAATCCGAGCAAACAGCTCAGCCTCTGCGAATGGCTTAGTTAAGTAGTCGTTTGCACCTGAATCTAAGCCCGCTACTTTGTCTTTTACTGTCACGAGAGCCGTTAGCAAAATAACTGGGATATCTTTCTTTTTCTTCCAACCTGGAAGTGAATCTACTGAGTCGCCATCAGGAAGTTGACGGTCTAGAATCACTAGATCCGCTTGTTCCCAGTAGCCTTCAACTTCAGAGATCAGTTCTGCATGCAAACATTCATATTCAGCTTGCTCAAGGCTAACTAATAAACCGTCAGCTAAATTTTTATCATCTTCAACGAGAAGCAATGTCTGTTTCACAAGGTATCTCCAAAATAAATGTTGTTGGGGGGCCGATAAGCGTCATGTGACCGCCCATTTTTCCAACCATAGATTCCACTATCGTTAGACCTAAACCGAGTCCACTCTTACTTACGAATGGTTTTCTTAGTTGCCCCCAATCTTTGCGAGACAAGTCTCCATTATCTATAACTTTGAATGTCAGCTTCTTGTCAGAAGTATTCAGTTCTAGAATTACTGGAGCTACACCGTATTTCACGGCGTTTCTGATCAGGTTATCGATACACGTTCCTAACCAATATACGTTCACTTTTGCAGCTATATCTTTGTTTACACGGAGTTCAATACCCGGTGCAAAGTCTTCTTCAACTTTGTATTGGAGCCACTCTTCAACACTTGGCACCCACTCTGTTGCGAGCGGTTGGTTATCTGATTGCAGGTAATCTTTACTTGCTTCCGCCAACTGCCTTAAACGGCGTGTATCTTCACACAGCCTACGGAACTCATCATATACCGATTCTGGTAAGTGTTCGAACTCACGTCTGAACCCTTCCACCGTCAATGACAAACTCGCAATCGGCGTTCTTAATTCGTGCGTTAGAATTTGAAGAACCAGCATGCGACTCTTCATCTCTTGTTTCTTACTGTTCCAGCGGTAAATCGCCCAACCTAAGACAAGCATGATGTTGGCGATCACCAAGATAAACATGGCAACTTGCAGAAGCTCTGAATGATCTTCTATTTCCCAACACACGTTACCACGCTGGACAAAACAGCTTTTGCCTTCTGAAGACAAGCTAAACGATAACCCAGCAAGCGTGGCGTTTTCGTTCCAGACTGATTCTTTATACAGGTAATATCTGTCGCCGCGTTTTACCCACATCTCATCGAGTTCAACAAACATACTGGCACCAGCAAGCAGCGCGGTGATGGCTTCGCTATCCATTTGTTGCAAGCGAGACAGCAGTTCGTCATGTTCGGTATTTGGTCGCTCTTGAATATGCATAAAGCGCTTCAGAGAGTCGAACTTTTCTGGGTACTTCTCAACGTATCGTGCCGCATAAGAACCACCACCAGGGTGAATCAAACCACTACGGCTAAACCAACGGTCAGAAAGCTTGGTGCCTTTACACATTGCACGAGTAAAAACTAAAGGCTCAGTAATCAACGGGCTTAACGGCAGTTTACCGCTACAGGTTTTTGATAACTGGTATAAGCGCTGGATGTCTTTTAACGGATACTCTGCTGTTTGTGGCAGCATAGAAGACGGCATGATCAAACGTGTTGGGTAATCAGCCTGTAGCACTCGAATATCGTAAGATTCGATTGCCGTTTCATGATCAAAGAGTTTGGTGAAATTATCGATACGCTCAGGTAAAGAGTCAGCAAATGCGTTTGCTGACACAGACAACGTAGCGATAAGAAGAGTAAATGTTCTTTTGATGATCACAAACCAACGCAAATTCATATAGATCAACCAAATATATACCATTCGCTATCAAAGATAAATTTTTAACCGCATGAAAAACAGTGAGAATGGCGAGTTACAGAGATAAAGTCCGATATATTACGACTGCATTGTATAGGTGTACTAGTAGACTGATTGGCAAGCCCAACCTCAATTCGAACAAGTTTTGCATAAGCTTGGCCAGTATCGTAGCAACTAAGCCCATACACAGGTTCGCTTTCGTAAGATAGAAAAAAGGAGCTCAAATGAGCTCCTTATCGAGTTATTACAGATTGCTTACAGGTGATCTCTATAGATGTTCTAAAATGCTTAGACAGCTCTTTTTAGCATCGCCAAACAGCATCTGCGTGTTCTCTTTGAAGAACAGTGGGTTTTGCACACCGGCGTAACCTGTGTTCATCGAACGTTTGAATACGATAACATTCTGAGCGTTCCAAACTTCAAGTACTGGCATACCAGCAATTGGGCTGTTTGGATCTTCAAGTGCTGCAGGGTTTACGGTGTCATTCGCACCGATAACCAATACAGTATCTGTCTCATCGAAGTCATCGTTGATTTCGTCCATTTCCAGAACAATATCGTAAGGCACTTTCGCTTCAGCAAGCAGTACGTTCATGTGACCCGGTAACCTACCTGCTACTGGGTGGATACCAAATCGAACATTAATGCCCTGCGCTCGTAGCTTCTCAGTGATTTCATGTACTGGGTATTGAGCTTGAGCTACTGCCATGCCGTACCCTGGAGTGATAATGACTGACTTAGAGTTTTTCAGCATATCAGCCACATCTTCAGCTGATGTTTCGCGGTGTTCACCCTGCTCTTCATCACCATCAGACACAACCACTTCTTGGCCGAATCCACCAGCAATTACGCTGATGAAAGAGCGGTTCATCGCCTTACACATAATGTAAGACAGAATCGCACCTGACGAACCAACCAATGCACCAGTTACGATAAGCAGATCGTTTGCAAGCATGAAACCTGCCGCAGCTGCTGCCCAACCAGAGTACGAATTAAGCATAGAGACAACTACTGGCATATCTGCACCGCCAATCGATGCCACTAGGTGGTAACCGAATGCGAATGCGATAAGTGTCATCACCATTAGCGCGAACATGCTGCCGTCCGCTTTAACGAACATGATCATCAGCAATGTAGAAACTACGATAGCCGCTAGATTCCACTTATGCTTGTGAGGAATATTCAATGCAGACGAAGAGATAACGCCGCGCAGCTTACCAAACGCAACAATAGAGCCCGTGAACGTCACCGCACCGATAAACACGCCAAGGAACACTTCCACTAGGTGGATAACGTGCTCTGCATGAATATCTGCAGGGTTGATAGAAACAGCAGCAGGTGGATCGATGTAGCTGTTGTAACCTACAAGTACTGCAGCCATACCTACGAAGCTGTGCAGAATTGCAACCAGCTCTGGCATTTCAGTCATTTCTACTTTTCTTGCGTAGTGGATACCAATACCACCACCGATCACCATAGCAATGATGATCCATACAATACCTGCAGAATGAGGACCAAAGATCGTCGCGATCAACGCAATTGCCATACCCGTGATACCGTAATAGTTACCCGCACGCGCAGATTCCTGTTTCGATAACCCAGCCAAGCTCATGATAAAGAATACAGCAGCAACAATATAAGCTGCTTGTACTAATCCTTCAGACATCTGTTACTCCTTAGTCTTTACGGAACATTTCAAGCATACGTTTGGTCACAGTAAAGCCACCAAAGATATTGATACTTGCAATTAATACGGCAATAAATGATAAGAACGTGACGACGCCACTTCCTTGTCCTATCTGTAACAGTGCACCTACTACAATGATGCCTGAAATCGCGTTAGTCACGGACATCAAAGGCGTATGCAGAGAATGGCTTACATTCCAAACTACGTAATAACCCACCACACAAGCGAGAACAAAAACGGTAAAGTGAGATAAGAACGCAGCTGGAGCAACCGAAGCTACCCAAGCGAATGCACCAACAGCTACCGCCATACCCGCCGCTTTCTTCATTGGAGAAACAGGTTCTTCAACTTTAGGCTCTGGTTTGGCCGCTTTTGGCTTAGCTTGTAGTGGTTGAGCTGAAACTTGAATTGGTGGAGCTGGCCAAGTGACCTCGCCCTCTTTAACGACAGTAACACCACGCAGAACAACATCTTCAAAATCGATATTGATGTTGCCATCTTTCTCTTTGCAAAGCAGTTTCAGCAGGTTAACTAGGTTCGTTGCATACAGTTGAGATGATTGAGTCGGCAGTCGACCAACCATATCAGTGTAACCAACCACCTTCACGCCGTTAGCCGTTGTAATGACTTGATCCGCAACCGTGTATTCACAGTTACCGCCATTGGCCGCCGCAAGGTCTACAATCACACTACCTGCACTCATACTGTCTACCATCTCTTTGGTAATCAGCTTAGGAGCCGGGCGACCTGGAATCAGGGCCGTTGTAATGATGATATCGACGTCTTTTGCCTGAGCTGCATAAAGCTCTTCAGCTTTCTTATTGAATGCTTCAGACATCTCTTTTGCGTAGCCGTCACCAGCACTGGTATCTTCCTTGAAATCCACTTCCAAGAATTCAGCACCCATCGACTCAACTTGTTCTTTAACTTCAGGACGAACATCGAATGAACGAACGATCGCACCTAAGCTACCCGCAGCGCCAATTGCCGCTAGGCCAGCAACACCTGCACCTGCAACCAGCACTTTTGCTGGTGGAACTTTACCCGCAGCCGTAATCTGACCCGTGAAGAATCGACCAAATTCATGCGCCGCTTCAACAACAGCACGATAACCCGCGATGTTTGCCATAGAACTCAATGCATCTAACGCCTGAGCTCTTGAAATTCGTGGTACAGAATCCATCGCCATCACGTTGATGTTACGACTGGACAATTGTTCCATTAATTCTGGATTTTGAGCAGGCCAAATAAAGCTGACCAATGTTGCGCCATCTTTAAGAAGATCGATTTCATTTTTAGACTCGTCAACGATCGGAGCGTTAACTTTAAAGATAATATCGGATTTCCAAGCTTCATCTGCGGTGACAACTTTTGCTCCAGCTTGTTCATAAGCTGCATCTTCAAAACTTGCTAACGCACCTGCTTGTGATTCAACACAAACTTCAAATCCTAATTTTAGAAGCTGTTCTACCGATTTCGGCGAAGCAGCGACTCGCGTTTCACCTGCGAGCGTTTCTCTTGGTACACCAATTTGCATAGCTATTCCTTGACTATTGGCACGAATGACTTATTCGTTTGTATCTAACGACAACTAATACTTCAAGCGTTTTGTTCAAAGAACAGGAAAAGTTATTACTTATAACGATTTGGATGGAATTTGAGCGCTTCATTTGGATAAATGACGACCGTCTCGAACGAAGAGGTCAAACCACTTGCAAATAATCCTTTTAATAACAACCTACTAGCTGTTCTTTGTCCCTAAAACTAAAAAGAGCTTTCAGCATATACACTGAAAGCTCTCTAAATTATGACCAACATCAATTCTAACCCTAATTGGTTAGCTAAATATATTGTCGCCCATTTGGTCGATGAACATCTGCGATTTTTTGAGCATCAATTCATCGGCATCTTGTTTGTTTGAAACAACATCTGAACGAATAAAACGGTGAGTTTTGATTTCACCATCGAATTCTTTCTCGATTCGCCCAGCAACACGGTATTGACCAGATTCTGCAATGGCATCTTGATAGATATTGAAACCCTTATATTCGACTGGCTCAATCTCTACTTTTTGTTCGGTTTTTTCTTTGCCACCAAATAATCTAGAAAAGAATCCCACGTTTTTTACTCCTTAAATGACCGTATTCACCCTAAACTATCATGACTGTTTACGGTTCAACAACGGCTTTTCATACCATTGCAATTCTACGTCATCATCAAAATTGTGTTGACTAAATATAACGGGCACATTGTCGTCACGTTCGCGTCTTCGATCGTCAATAATCATACTTTCTGCATTTTTGACCGCGATCTCACTATTGCGTTTATAGAGCACCAATTTGTCTTCTGGCAATGCTGACAGAAAATCGATATCAAAACGAATATAGATAGGTTTTAGCTGACCTAAAGCCAAGCAAGCGAGATCGGCCAACTGTTCGTTGGTATAGCTAGACACATATTCCTCGGTAGCCAATACATGACCTACCAGAGTTTCCATATAGTTATGTACATCAACACTAATTTGCATACCACACCTCCATTTGTAGCGGTTCTTTCTAGTCGCAGTCGTTTCTAAATTTAATTGAAACCATGCAATTCCTAATAGCTTTCTATAACTCAGTTATAGGTTTTACTGTCCATAGTTGAATCTAAGGCGTTATTTAATCTGACTCTGACTTCATTACAGATCTTACGTCGTTCAATGATAACTGACCATCAAGTCCTTTAAGTGACAGCGCCAACGTAAGAGCAGTAGAGCAGATTTTGTTAAGTATCTATAACGACTAATTAATTTCTCATATATACTATGTAGTTCGTTCTAAGGTTAATAGCAACTCAAATACATATAAAAATGATTGCACCAATAGCGACCTATGACTATGTTTTTGCTCTAATTTAGGCAAAAAGCTTGGCAATCGCTTGTTTAACCGTATCCTACGCATAGTATTAAATAATAAGATCATCAATATAGTTAGGCTCACCACATAAATGGCATCATCTTTTGTAACGTCGAGCATGTTTCGATTTTGCTTCCCTTTAGTCCTGTTAACAATTTTGCTCGTTGGTATGGACAACGTCATTCTCGTGACGGACTCAAATTTAGGGTTTGCTAGCAACCTTCCTTACATTTTATTGAGCGTTGCGGTTCTGCTATGCCACACATTCAGACAAGGACGAATGGCGATGGTATCGGTGACCATGCTTGTCGCTTATCTGATCATCCAGGTTCGCTTACAAACACCTCTCAATACTGGCACAACGCTATTAGAGCTCTCGTTACTTGCGGCATTAGTACCTGTCACTTGCTTACTTGTTTATGCCTTCCCTGATAACGGCGTAAACTCAAAGTCGATGCTGCTCTACGCCATCGTTCTCGTTCTGTTTATGGTGTGGGCACAATTGATCGTCTCTCACTTCCATGCCGGCGGTTTTGAATCATGGAGTGATGGTCTTCTGTTTATTGTCAGAGACTTCTCCAAACTGCCTTTTGTTTTAGTGTTGTATAGCCTTTGTTTGCTTGGCCTTACTGCCATTCTAGTGTTGGTGTATAACCGCTCTATCGATGTTGTGGTTTACAGCGCTATCCTGCTTTCTTCATGTACGTTCATCTTCTTCGACGTTCAGTACATCTCCAGCACCATGTTCTCGTTGTCAGGCACGTTGATCATCGTCTATGTAATGTCCGCTAGTCATGATATGGCCTTTAATGACCAACTGACTAACATTCCAGGCCGACACGCCTTAGAAGTCGATATGAAGCACTTGGGGCGTAAGTATTCGATGGCGATGGTCGATATTGATCACTTTAAACAATTCAACGATACCTACGGCCATGATATTGGCGACGATGTGTTAAAACTGGTGGCGCGCATTCTGAGGGAAACCACAGGCGGCGCTAAAGCTTATCGCTATGGTGGAGAAGAGTTCACGATTATCTTCAAAGGCAAACATTCGGAACAAGTTAAAGAGCATCTTCAAGCTCTGATTTCCGAGGTTCAAAACTACGACATGACGATTCGGAATAGTCACGAGCGCCCTGACGATCATGAAGTGGGTATGAAAAAGCGTGGCAAGAACGGCAAATCATCAGAAGTAGTGAATGTGACGGTGAGTATTGGACTTTCCGATAGCACAACCACCAGACATCCTGAAGAGGTGTTGAAGCTTGCTGACCAAGCGCTGTATAAAGCGAAAGAAACCGGTCGAAATAAGCTGTGTATTGACCGTTAACGATGGTTAAAAGCTAAAGATATTGAGTACTAGAGAGCTAAATAGCTTAAGCCATTAATAGCGAACTGCTTCAATAACTATCACTTCCAAGTTCAACGAGCCTCATTGATTTGAGGCCATATAGCTCAAGTGGAAGAAGAGAGCTTAATCTTGGTTGAAGAAGATAACCAAGCTGCCACCTTTTAAGCTACTTCCGTAGTTAATCGTAAAACCTATTCCCACGTTATCGACCCACTCATTAAACAGGTTTGGGTTAAGCAACCAGCCAACACTACCCTCGTAGTAAGATGTGGTGCCCATAGAGGCCACCGTGTCACCACCAATATCAATTCGTCTTATACTCGAGTACATCGATGTGATGTTCTTATCCCAACGCACGAGATCATAGAAAACCTTGGCTTCATTGGCGATATACCACCCTTCTGGGTGACCGACATTGCCATTGTTCGCCTCGCCCCAGCCGATGCCATTAAAGTAATGCCAACTGGTGCTCAATTTATACTTTCCCCAGTCATTCTTATCTTCGTACATCAGCTTGATTTTAGGCTCGATGATGTAAGCCCAAGCATCAGTATTGAGATATACACCATCCAGTTGGTCTTGAATAGGCTTTAGCAATGAAGCGCGATATTCATAATCATTGCGGTAGTAAGAGATGTGGTTACCGATTGCAGAACTAAAGCTCCAATATTCGTCTAACTGGGACACATTCGCGAATTCGACGTAGCCAGACACTACCGACTCTTTTTGAAAATCGTTTTTATTTGCTGCCGCGTACTCGACATCGTTCTCGATCCGCAATGCAGACAAGCGCAGCGTCACCTCTTGATGGTTGTCTTCAATGTAACTTGGTAGTTCAAATGTGTAAGGCAAGCTGAGGGAGGTGATGTTTTGTCGACGACTCACCGAATCATTCGAACCGATGTCTTCATTGTCCAAACTAAATACTTTATTGGGATCAAAGTTGTTGATGCCAAAAGTGAAAACATCGGTATCGTTGAGCAATACACTGGTGGCAAAGCTCTGCTCTAGATCCTTTCGAAAAAGGTCAGATAGCGTATTGGCATTAACAGTGGTCGGCAAAGCGGTAAAAAATAGAGGAACCGCAAGCGTCCAAGATGTGTTAGTCATAGAAAATGACTTCGAATGTGGCATTTCTTTTATCACTTAAAGCACTTCTTAGCTCAAACGCTATTAGAAGTATAAATTCAAATATCTAAAAGAGCTCGACAACTAACGAGCAAGCTCCAAAATGTTGCGTTGTACAAAGGTATTTCTACCACTTTGCTTCGCTTGATAAAGCGCTTGATCGACCTTTTCATAAATAGAGGCGATAGATTCACCACCTTCTGGCACAAATGACAACACACCTTGTGACGCTGTCACTCTATCCGATACCGTTGAGTGGTCATGAGCGTAGTTCATCTCATGCAATGCCTCTTTAACTCGAGTCGCGTGTACCTTAGCGCCTTCACTGTCTGTATCGCTAAGAATCAGAACAAACTCTTCACCGCCATAACGACCGACAAATTCTCCCGCACGAACAAACAGCTGTTTCAAGGTATTAGCAAGTCCTTGTAAGCACTTATCCCCTTGAATATGTCCATAATTATCGTTGTAAGGCTTAAAGAAGTCTACATCTAGAAGTATGACTGTCATGGATATATTACGTCTTCCGTGCCACGCTATGCTCTCTTCAAGCTTAGTATCCATATATCGACGGTTATACAATTTGGTCAGGCCATCTTCGTTGGCTTGTTGCTGCAGAAGGATGTTCAGTTCTTCGAGTTTGGCTGTGCTTTGTTTTAGCTCTCGCCTCATGTGCGCGATACGTTGCATCGCAATCAACTTAGAATTTAAAACGACCTTGTTTACCGGTTTGATCAGGTAATCATCGCCACCAGCGTCAATCGCTTTCGCGATCATCTCAGGTTCTTCGTAACCACTAAGAAATATGATGGGAACCCATTCTGGGAATCGGCTTCGAACCTCATTAGCTACTTCAAAACCATCCATCTCTGGCATGCTAATATCAAGTAACACAAGTTCAGGATCAAAATCAGAATAAACACTCAGGGCTTCTTTTCCGCTACCGACAGCTTCTACAATATGACCCAGTTGCTTGAGTCGGATAGCAAGTTGCATCCTATCTAGTTGAACGTCATCAACCAGCAATATGCGCATCGAAGATCCCTTTTCTATCATCACATCACCTTTATCTAGTGTTGAATATTCAAAGTAGCTCAAATTTGGGCTTAAATCATGCCCTAATCTCTATATTATATTGACTTTTTTACAGATCTTTTTAGCATTGTTTCTTTTTAAAGAGAAATACTATGTCAGACGCTACAAACAACGAACAACAAGAAATCGATTTAACCACCATCTCACCAGAACTTCGTCAAGTTATCGAATTTGATGGCGTGCCAAAAGAGATGCACTTTATGGTTACTTCTATTCACGAAGTGTCTGAAGAAGCAGTACGCGAAGCTTGGGACAGCCTTCCAGCAAGCGCACAAAATGTTTTAGACAACTTCGAGCAGTTCCACGCTCTAATCTCAGTTAGCCAAGCTTTCGCTGGTGTTAACGTGATGGAAGAGTTCCCTACTCTTAAACTTCCAGAAGACATGACTGACGAAGAAAAAGAAGAGTACCGTGCTCAACTGCTAGACCAAGTTCTACACAACTGTGTAAAAGACATGGTTAAACAAATCAAGAAAGCTCGTCGTGATGCTATCTTGAAGCGTGATTTCAAAGAAGTTTTTACTAAGTAAGTCGCTAGTCGCCTAAATCTAGGTAGAGCGCTAACAGTAATACTTAAGATTAAGCCGCATGTTGCTTTAAACACGCGGCTTTTTTATATCCGCTATTTTCTGTAGTTCGATCGTTACGTCTGTATGTTCTTGTTGCGAACGTTCATATTATTCGACAAATAATATGCCTTAACACTCATACAGTGTGGCGCAAAACTGGCAGTTATACCGTATAAAAATGACGCATGTCTCCATTCATGGAATCAAGATCGAATTTTCAGAACCTATAACAGGCAGTATCGCGACAATATCGAAAAGCTGGCCTTTTCAGGTTAATGCGTTACCGCGATATCTCTTTGAGCGACACTCACACCTTTAATTTGCGCGTAAACACGCTGCCCGATTTCTAGATTCAACTCATCCAGCGCCCACAATGTAATGGTTGCCCATAGGTAACACCCAGACTCTAACTCTAGTTCGACAGCGACACTCTGCTTATTTGTGCCTTGCTGGTGCGTCTCTACGCTTTTAATGGTGACAGGAAGGATGTTACGTATCGAAGTTCCTTTCGGCTGTTCTAGCGTGATAGAGACATCATTTGCCCTAACTTGCAGCCTCACTGTCGTACCAAGCTCACTCGACACTTTCTGAACCCACAATGACGTCGACTTTCCTAACATCAAGCGAGACAGCGCATAATCGTCATTGTGTTCCGCTAATGTCGCTTCAAACAACGAGCTTTGCTCTGAGAAAGATTGCCAAGGTTGCATAGCTCTCGATGCCCACACCTCTTCCGTCACACCCGACGAAATCACTTTGCCTTGGTCAATAATCACAAGGTGATTTGCCAAGCGTAAAATTTCATTGAGGCTATGAGTGACATAGATGATCGGTATCTGGACGGTTTCGGATAAGTTTTCCAGAAATGGCATCACTTCGCGCTTACGGGGCAAGTCGAGAGACGCTAAAGGCTCATCCATCAACAAAATACTCGGCTTGGATAACAATGCGCGGCCAATCGCCACACGTTGCTTCTCACCACCAGACAAACGAGCTGGATAGCGATCAAGCAATGAACCCAGAGACAACAGCGAGACTATTTGCTCAAAGTGCGCTTTATCGACGCTTTTCATGCCGTATTTAAGGTTCGCCGCCACCTTCATGTGTGGGAACAATCGCGACTCTTGGAACACATAACCGACGTTACGTTTGTGAGTCGGCAAATTAATGCCATTTTCACTATCGAACAGTGTGGTGCCAGATACGCTGATCAAACCTTTATCGGGCTGTTTAAGGCCACTGATCGCATTGATAAGTGAGGTTTTACCCGCGCCAGAACGACCAAAAATTGCCGTAATGCCACTACTTGGTAATTCCAAGTCGATATCAAAGAACGTTTCACCAAGTTGTTGCTGATATTGGAGGATCAAAGCACTCATGCATTGCCTCCCAAACGTTGTGCTGACTTTTTGTTAAGCCACTCAGAAAGCATCAATGAACCCAGCGCTATCACAATCGAAATGACACACAAACGCGCCGCTTCCATTTCCGCACCAGGGGTTTCAATAAAGGTATACATAGCCAAAGGAATGGTTTGAGTTTCACCGGGAATATTTGAAACGAAGCTGATGGTCGCTCCGAACTCCCCTAGGCTTCTTGCGAATGAAAGCATGGTGCCGGTAATAATCCCAGGGATCATCAAGGGCAAAGTTATCGTGAAAAATACACGAAGAGGTGACGCACCTAATGTTGCAGCGGCCTCTTCAAGTTTACTGTCTACGGTTTCTAGGCTCAATCTAATAGAGCGAACCATCAATGGCAGCGCCACAACCACGCAAGCGAGTGCTGCGCCCTTCCAGCTAAAGCTGAACACAATACCAAACACGTCATTAAGCCACGAGCCGATGATGCCTTGCCTGCCCATCATCACTAGCAGTAAATAGCCGATGACCACTGGTGGAAGTACCAAGGGTAAATGGACAATGCTCTCTACAATGCTTTTGCCTACAAATTGTTTCTTAGCAAGCAGCCACGCTAAACCAATACCGATAGGAATAAGCCATAAGATGGCAAACCCAGCGACTTTTAAGCTCAGCATTAAGGCTTGGTATTCGTATTCCGATAAATACATCATTTAACGCACTTCAAATCCAAAACTGTTCAAGGTGTCTTTCGCTTTTTCGCTCTTAAGGAAAGTATAGAACTCTTCTGCCACAACTTTATCACTCAACTTAGCTACAGGGTAACGTATTGGTGTGTGCAGATCTGATGGGAAGGTCGACACTAGGTTTACTTCTTTAGAAAGCAACGCATCCGTTTTGTAGACAATGCCAAGCTTAGCTTCACTGCGCTCGACTAAGGCTAAGGCCATACGAACATTGTTACTTGGTGCTAATCGAGTCTTCACATCGTCCCACACACCTAACGTTTCTAACGCTTCTTTCGCATAGATACCAGCAGGAACCGACATGGTGTTACCCACTGCAAGCCTTTCATTAGTAAGCAGTTCAGCCCATTGTTCACCTTTTGATAGGTCTAAAGTTACCGATGTCTCTTTAGGAGAAATCAGCACCAGTTCGTTTTCACATAGATTTGTGACATTGTCACTAGAAACCAATTTACGGTCGACTAAATGCGTCATCCATTTCTCATTTGCCGAGATAAAAATGTCTGCTGGTGCTCCTCTTTCGATTTGTCGCACCAAAGACGACGTACTCGCATACACAGGAATCACATCGACAGAATGGTCTTTCTCAAATTCTTCAACCAGCAAATTAACCGCATTGGTCATCGACGATGCAGCGTAAACTCGTAGCTTTTCGGCAGCAAAAAGATGAGTAGAAGTCAGTGCCGAAGTTAAGGCCATGGTTAAAAGGAAGACTCGCTTTTTCATTGTTATCACTTATCTATTGTTCGTTTAGTTTCTTTAGCTAACTTCTAAATGGCGGCTTAAGCAGTTAATTCAGGCCAAAGCAGGTCAAGATTTAAGTACTCTTCGATGGCATCAGCGATTCGATTAATACCCAGCTCTTTAAGCTGTTCGTGGTCAATCGCGGTCACATCGTTGGCTCCTGCCCATTCGCAAATAAGCGATAACGCATCACTGTTATCGAATACGCCATGCAGGTAAGTACCAAAAATCGAGTTATCTTGATTCACAGCGCCATCTAGGCTGCCAGATTCTAACTGAACCGGTAAGGCTGTTTCTTTGACATCAGTCTTACCTACGTGGATTTCATACCCTTTTACCTCTGCTGTTTTGCCACCCAGCGTCATGGTGCCGCGTACGTTAGTTAAGGTTTTCTGCTGTGTAAGGGTCGTTTCAGTATCCAGATACCCTAACCCTTCGCTGCTGCCGGGTTCCCCTTCAACGCCATCAGGATCGTGAATAATGTTACCTAACATTTGATAGCCGCCGCAGATACCCATCACTTTGCCGCCTAAGCGCAGGTGGCGTTGAATATCTTTATCCCAGCCTTGTTGTTTTAGGTAATCCAAATCTGCTCTTACCGACTTTGTACCCGGCAAGATAATTAAATCAGCGTTGTTTACACGTTCACCTTTACCGACATAACGTAAATCAATCGAAGGATTCAGTCTTAACGCGTCAAAATCTGTATGGTTGCTGATTCGGGTTAGCACTGGCACCACCACCTTAAGCTTAGCTTCTCCGTCAGACTCTTGAGCAGAGGTAATGGCATCCTCCGCTTCTAAGTTAAAACCATGCAGATATGGCAAAACACCAATGACTGGCTTGCCGGTTTTTTCCTCTAGCCAATCTAGGCCAGATTGAAGAAGTGCGATATCGCCTCTAAAACGATTTATCACAAAGCCTTTTACACGAGCTTGTTCAGATTCAGACAAGAGAGCTAATGTCCCGTAGAGATGCGCAAAAACACCGCCACGGTCAATATCAGCAACAATGATCACTGGGATGTCCGCTTTCTCTGCAAATCCCATGTTAGCGATATCATTTTCGCGAAGATTAATTTCGGCTGGGCTACCCGCACCTTCAATCATCACGCTTTCATATTCTTCAGAAAGTCGGTCAAACGAATCGATAACCGTATCCATCGCGACTTTCTTGTAATCATGATAGCCCGTCGCTTCCATGTTACTCAGCGCTCGGCCTTGTAGAATCACTTGCGCGCCGGTATCTGAATTAGGCTTTAGCAATACAGGGTTCATGTGAACGGTTGGCTCAATATTACAAGCTTGCGCCTGAACTGCTTGAGCACGGCCAATTTCGCCACCATCTTTTGTCACAGCACTGTTTAACGCCATATTCTGTGGCTTAAAAGGTGCCACTTTGATTCCTTTCCTTGCCAAAACACGGCATAAACCTGCCACCAAAACACTTTTCCCGGCATCTGACGTTGTCCCTTGAACCATAAGGGCACTTAATGGTGCTCGCATTCGTACTTAAATCCTTAATTTCTTAATTTTCAATTTATAGCTATGGGCAATCTCTCTCTGCCTCCATCTTAACGTCATTGCCAAGTAGATGCTCAATAAAATGAATGGAAAATGAATGTGTTACTCACTCTGGATTCAACCCCAGTGTTGTTTAATAGCTCCATCGAAACGAAGCTTGTGAACGATAACAGGCGACTCAACAAAAAACGTACTAACGAAAAGACACGTTTCAAATTTAGAAAAACGTTTCTACTAAAAACAACATTAAGGGATTCACCATGAAAAAGACTGTATTAGCTATCGCATCTACTATTATCCTTGCTCCTACTTTCGCAATGGCTAGTGACCACGACAGCAACAAGCACGAAAGCGCTATTGCTTATACTGGCCCGATTGAAACCGTTTCTGTTGCGACACTACTTGCCGACACAAGCATGTTCGCAGAACAAGAAGCAATTGTGGATGGCAAGATTGTTCGTCAACTAAAGAATGACACGTTTGTCTTCTCTGATGGCCAGAGTGAAATTCAAATCGAACTAGATGATGATATCCGCCTAACACAACCACTGACCGCTGATACAAAAGTTCGTATCTTCGGCGAATATGAAGGCGGCAAAACACCGGAAATCGAAGTGGACCACATCCAGGTTCTATAAGCGACTAATATAAAAATACTGACTTCAAATAATTGGCCTGCATATTGCAGGCTTTTTTGTATTATACTGCCGAAAAATATAATTTATATGGAGTCACCATGCCAAGTTGTACGAACAAGACTGTCCTTTTAGGGCTAGCTTTAATGTGTTCATTCTCTGCGTCTGCAAACAACTTTAACTACAACACATTCGAGCTGCGCATGGGAGCAAGTCCGAGCACTTTTGGTGGAGAAATAACCACTCTATTCACGCAAAATGCGCACTTTATTGGGCGTGCGGATAGTGGTTTTGAAAACGATTGGGATATTGCTGCAGGTGTAGGTTTTAACGGCCCTGTTAGTCAATTTGCTGATATTTATGGCCAAATGTTATTGCATAATATAGAACGTCATGACGAAAATAATATCAAAACTGAAGTTAACCTAGGAATTAAAGCCTGGATCGTTGCTAACGTTGAAGTCAATGCTCGATTTGGTCAGCTGATTGATACCGATAACAGTAAATCTATCGTTGGTTTTGGTGCTCGTTTTCACTCAACAGATCAACTGTCTGTTGGTGTAGATCTGCGAAATAACGGCACATACGGCCACCAAATTTTAATGTCCGCTCGATTCGGATTTTAAAAGCTCCCAAAACACTACTAGCGTTGTAAATAACTAATTTTAATAGCATTTACTTACAACGACTATCTTCAAGGCTAATACGTTCTGATACTTATTAGCCTTAAAAACCCTTCACATTTTACTTTCTATTCAGCTGCCTTGTTTGGTACAAAACTCTAAAACCTGTTTAACCTGCTTCTAATCTAACGTTCTGTTTTGAATCTCTTTTATATGATTAAGTTATAAATGGTGATTGATAAAACAACTTTACGATAGTACGCCGTACTGATACTCTCTTGCGAAATTTTAATAGAGTGAAGTACCGTAATGGGCGTTAGCAGCATTTCAATCAAGAACAAATTAACATTGATGTTTGTTGTCATTATTTTCGCAATGACAATGATTCAGACGTATATAACAGGGAAGCAACTTCTTAACGAAACGTACCGCTCGATTCAGCAGTATTCGACAACTTTAACGAATGCGAATGTCGCAGGTATTGAAAAGTGGATTGAGGGACGCATCAACGTGGTCAATGCTGCCAAAGATGCCTTTAAATACACTGACGATCCAACCAGTTACTTCACTCAAAGCACCAATGCAGGTCGATTCCAAATCGCATACGCGGGTCTTTCTGATGGCCAATTCCTGCAAGGTGTCGATTTGCCTGTACCTGAAGGTTACGACCCTCGTACCCGTGATTGGTACAAGGTTCCTATGGCAACAGGGCAAACAGTGGTCAGTGAACCTTACATCGATGTGGCAACCAATGATCTTGTTGTTACCATCGCGAGCCCTTTTAGAACCAATGGTTATTCTGGTGTCATCGGTGCGGATCTTAATCTCAACACATTGATCAATGATGTAGTCAGTATTGAGCAGCCTGGAGTATACGCATTCCTTGTTGATGGTAACGGTAATATCGTTGCTCACAGAGATCGTAGCTTAACACTGAAATCCGTGTCTAACGTTTCACGAAACCTTTCAGCTCAGAAAATTAAATTGCTTTCTCAAAGCCCGGAATTTGAAGAGCTAACTGTTGATGGTACTGAGTCCCTACTTTCAGCTCAGAAAGTCCCACATACTGATTGGTATTTCACTGTTGTTATCGACAAAACCAAATCTTTTGCCTCTTATCGCTCATTGCTACGTCAATCGGCGATTTTTGGCCTGATTCAACTTGCCGTTATCGCGTTTGTAGCAATGTTCATCATCAAAAAAGCCCTAGCGCCGCTAACAACGTTAAGCTCCGCAATGGAAGCTCTCTCTAAGGGCGATGGCGACTTAACACAGCGTATTACAGTAAACAGCAAAGACGAAATCGGTACCCTAGCGCACCACGTCAATGCATTCATCGCCAAGCTTCAAGAGATCGTACGTGATATTGCGGATTCTTCGCACCAGCTTAACCAGCAGTCTGAAGTCAGCACCAATGTTGCTCGTCAAACCAGCGAAGGCCTATCGGTTCAACTGCATGAAATCTCTCAGATTGCGACCGTAGTGCATGAGATGTCGACAACGGCAGAAGAAGTGGCGAACAACGCACAAATGACCGCTGACTCAGCGATCAGCTCAACAGAAAACTGTGAGCAAGGTAAACAAGTGATCATTCGTAACCAAAATTCGATCACCAACCTTGCACAACAAGTAGAGAATGCCTCAGGTATTATCCAAGAGCTTGAAAAGAACGCATTGGATATCAATACGATTCTCTCGACCATTTCTGATATTGCTGAACAAACGAACCTACTCGCTCTTAATGCAGCAATTGAAGCGGCACGTGCCGGTGAACAAGGGCGTGGCTTTGCGGTTGTAGCTGATGAGATTCGTGAAATGATCGAGACGCTACAGAAAAACAGCGTGAGCGCAGTGGAATCGATGCAACGCAGCCAAGACTTGGCGCAATCAAGTGTCGATGACGCGAATAACGCCACAACTGCATTAGAAGAGATTGCGACGTCTATCCAGCAAATCTCAGATATGGCTTCACACATCTCGAACGCAGCTTCTGAGCAACGAACCGTAACTGGTGAAGTCAGTAAGAATATTCAGTTGGTTAACGACGTGTCAGATAACATGTCGACAGAAGCGGACAACTCTCGTCAACTTTCTGAAGAGTTACGCGGCATTGCTCAACAGTTAAATACGCAGGTTCAACTGTTCAAATATTAAAAGATAGCGGTTCGTATATGAAAATATGATTAAGCGCAAATCTAGCAAAAAGCCCCCGACCACAATTGTGGTCGGGGGCTTTTTTATTATTGGCTAATGAACGATTAGCAGTTAACCATTCACCAACGCGACTATAGATTAACCAACGCGGTTATAAGCTAACCATCAGCATCTTTTTCTGGTGGTCTAAGTACTCTTCATAAGTACCTTGGAAGCTCACTAGCTGTTGATCTTTTACATCGATGATGTGTGTTGCCAATGAAGATACAAACTCGCGGTCATGGCTCACGAAGATAAGCGTGCCAGTGTAAACCTTAAGTGCATCGTTCAGGGCTTGGATTGCTTCCATGTCCATGTGGTTAGTTGGTTCGTCCATTACCAGCACGTTGATGTCTTGCATCATTAACTTGCCGAATAACAAACGGTTCTTCTCACCACCAGAACAGTTACGCGCTTTTTTGTTCGCATCGTCAGCAGTAAACAATAGACGACCTAGAATGCCACGTACCATAAGATCATCGTGCTTCGCTGTACGCCATTGTGAGATCCAATCGAAGATGCTCAGGTCGTTATCAAAATCCTTAGTGCTATCTTGTGGGCAGTAACCTACAGAAGCATTTTCAGACCATTTAACGATACCTTCGTTTTGCTCTAGCTCTTGAACTAGGCAACGTAGCAGCGTGGTTTTACCCACACCGTTCTCACCGATAACCGCAAGGCGAGTACCCGCTTCAAGCAGCAAGTTACCACCAGCAAACAATGTTTCGCCATCGAAGCCGTGACCAAGGTATTGAAGTTCAAGTGCTTGACGGTGCAGTTTCTTACCTTCACCAAAATCAATAGATGGGCTCATACGGCTCGATGATTTCACTTCATCAAGCGTGATCTTATCCATTTTCTTGGCGCGAGAGCTTGCTTGTTTTGCTTTAGAGGCGTTAGCACCAAAACGGTTTACGAAATCTTGAAGCTCGCTGATTTCAGCCGCTTTCTTAGCGTTGCTTGCTAGAAGCTGTTCACGAATCAAGCCAGATGCTTCTAGGAAGTACTCGTAGTTACCAGGGTAAACACGCAGCTCACCGTAGTCGATATCTGCCATGTGCGTACACACAGAGTTCAGGAAGTGTCTATCGTGCGAAATGATGATCATTGTACATTTACGCTGGTTTAGCTCTTCAGCAAGCCAGTTGATCGTGTGAATGTCCAAGTTGTTGGTTGGTTCATCAAGAAGCAAGATATCTGGGTTTGCAAACAGAGCTTGTGCCAATAGCACACGCAGTTTCCAACCTGGAGCTACTTGCTGCATCAAGCCGAAATGGAACTCTTCTTCAATACCCGCTTGAATTAGGATGTCGCCAGCACGGCTTTCTGCTGTGTAGCCATCCATTTCCGCGAATTCGCTTTCAAGTTCTGCGACTTTCATACCGTCGTCTTCGCTCATTTCTGGCAAAGAGTAAATGCGGTCACGTTCTTGTTTTACTTCCCACAGTTTTCTGTCGCCCATGATCACAACGTCGATAACGCTGTACTGTTCGAAAGCGAACTGATCTTGGCTTAGCACACCCAGTTTTTCTCCTGGAGTGATAGAAACGTTGCCCGAGCTTGGCGTTAATGCGCCACTTAGGATTTTCATGAACGTTGATTTGCCGCAACCATTAGCGCCGATCAAACCATAACGGTTGCCGTTACCAAATTTAGCAGAGATGTTTTCAAACAGCGGCTCTGCGCCAAATTGCATTGTGATGTTCGCGGTAGATATCAAAGAACTAATTCCTAAGCGTGTACTGACAGATAATTATTAGGCTATTTCAAGAACCTAAATAAGAAGTACGAAAGTATGGATTAAACAAAAATCGAAGCGCGGATTATATAGAGATCTCGATCACGTTGTCGAGGCTAAACAGTAAACGAATAGTAAACATAGACCATTTAGATGCTTTTCATACGTTATTGGGGTGTAAATAGAAAAATCCCCACCAGCAGAACTGGCAGGGATTTCATTTATCAACACTAAAGGTCTTTTAAGCTCGCCACTTTTGAAACTATAGCGATTCAAAACGAAAAGCTTTGATGGTGAGCAGAACTGTTATTTAGTAATTTTCTTTTGAACGTATTTTTGGCTTACATCTACTACCGCAACATCTCTAAAGAAGCTTCTACCCAACAGAAGTGGGAAAGAAAGATGCGTTCGGTCCGCTAGAGTAAACTCAGTTTTGTCTTTTAGATCACCGATTTGAATTGAAGCGACAACCACAGCACGTCGTTGTGTACCTTCTGCACTCGACTGCTTGATCTTAACCCAACGCTCTACCGGTAAGCTGATCTCTTGCGTTGTGATGCCGTCATGTTCGATTTTGAACTTAACCCAGTCTTTTCCGTCACGTTCAAAATCAACAATATCAACCGCACTGATTGAAGATGTTGTTGCACCTGTATCTACACGTGCTTTAAACGCTTCTTTCAAACCAGGAACAAACACCCACTCTTCTTCACCAAGAATCAGTTTACCATCGCTTGTTTTAGTCGGCTTTGGAACTGGCTTTTCTTCAGGCTTTGGTTTCGCTTCTGGCTCAGTCGGTTTTACTTCTTCAGGCTTTTCCGTAGGTTCCGTTACTTTCTCGCCTTCAGTTGCGTCAGTCTTTGAAGAGTCATCCACAACAGGTTGTTCTACTTGAGGCTTTTGCTCTGGCTCGACAGGAACTTGAGTCGTCGAACAAGCAAACAGGCCACCACTTAGCATTAAAACTACAATCGTTTTCCAGTTATACATTCAGTCACCTTCTATTTTGAAACGTTGGCTATCGCTTTAGCTACATAAGGAATATGAGATTCAGAAAGGCCTGCGATATTGATGCGTCCGTCACCAACACCATAGACTCCATATTCTTCACGTAATTGATTCATTTGAGTTTCTTTAAAGCCTAGTACACTAAACATGCCTTTATGGCTTTCAATAAAGTCAAATTGTGACGTGTTATAAGTATTTCGCAATTCATCACATAAACTTTGGCGCAGATTTAACAAACGTTGCTGCATTTCACTCAATTCTTGCTTCCAAATCGAGGTTAGCTCTTGATTCTGAAGAATTGTTTTAACCAAAGCAGCACCATGATCTGGCGGCATTGTATAAGTTGAACGTGCAAGAGTAAGAAGCTTACCTTTAGCATTACCAACGTGTTCGCTGTTCTTGCCAATCACGATCGCAGCGCCCGTTCTTTCACGGTATAAACCGAAGTTCTTCGAGCAAGATGTCGTAATCAACATCTCTTCTACGTTGTTAGCCATATGTTGAAGACCTTTTGCGTCTTCTTCTAGGCCATCACCAAAGCCCTGATAGGCAATATCAACGAACGGCAAGAAACCATTCTTCTGAGATAATTTTGTGATTTCCTGCCACGCTTCAAAGTCGATATCCGCACCCGTTGGGTTATGACAGCAACCGTGCAGTAGTACCACGTCTGATGGACCCGCTTTTGAAAGGTCATCCAACATTCTTGCAGTATCAACTTGCTTCGTTTCAGGACTGAAGTAATTGTAGTATCGAACTTTTAGGCCTGCCGCTTCCAACACCGGTTTGTGGTTAACGTAGCTTGGGTTTGAAATCCAAACCGTGGTGTCTGGTTGAGAAACTTTCATTAAGTCACCCAACATACGAAGTGCACCACTTGCACCTGGTGTTTGAATCGCAGCAACGCGATCCATTGCAGAAGTCCCTTTAAGCAGCAGATCAACCATGCTCTGGTTGAACTCTTCACAGCCTGCTAGGCCAACGTAAGCTTTGGTTTTCTGCGTTTCAACAACGATATCTTGAGCCATAGAAACGGCTTTCATGATCGGAGTTTCGCCTTGGTCATTTTTGTAAACGCCAATGCCTAAGTCGACTTTATCAGTACGAGTATCGCCGCGGTAAGCAACAGAAAGAGATAGAATTGGATCTAAAGTTGGTTTTGGTAGATGTGAAAACATGAAAGTCACAACCCTTTGAAATTCAAGTAATGAGTTTCACGTTAACATTATCGTAGACAAATCAGAAACATTTTTTAATAGAAGCGCCTAGTTAGAATAAGTAATCAGAGATTGGTCATTTTACGTCATGAAACAGCACAAATTTCGAACAATTTTAGTGCTTTATCAAAAGATCAGTAGCTTATTTAAGAGTACCTTGTTGATTCTCAGCTAAATGCCTTGTTTGAATTGCCTTGGTGTCATTCCCGACCAAACTTTAAATCGAGTACTAAAGTTAGCCGCATTCGGATAACCCACAATCTCGCCAATATGTTGAATCGACCAATCACTCGATTTCAAGAAACGTGCTGCGTATTCCATTCTCATGCGCATGATATGAGTCATTGGGCTGTGTGAATAATAGCGCTGGCACAAACGATGGAAATGCGGCTCTGAGCACGGGAATAAACTCGCGAGTTCATGAACATTCCACTCCTTATGAAGCTGCTTTTGTACATTGTCGAATACGCGCCTTAAACGAATTAAATTACGTGATTGTTGCTGCGGGATTGGGGCATTAATCATGTACTCTATTTGAGCCACACTGTGATTGGCAATCGCTCCCCCCAAATCGATGGGTAAGGCAATGCTTCTCAATAGAGTGTGAATGCACGACGAGACGATTTCTGCGGCCGGAGACAGCGTATAACTCACTTCATCACTGACGACATTTTCCCATTGTTTATTAGGCGAGAGAAAGATCCATGCGATCTGCCATGTTTCTTCTTCAATCCCAAAGCCATTCTCTGTGCCCGCAGGAACCGTGATGCATGACCCTGGCTCTAGAATGTAACGACACGCCCCACTTTCTAACCAACCCTTGCCTCTCACGGTATACAGCAACATGTGTTTTTGTTGGTTTTTCCGATACACCGAAAAGAAATCACGACACGACGCCGTCCCACATTGAGCGATACCGAGCTCTTCAAATGCTAAAACATGGCTTTGATCGACAAACTCTTGGTGCGTCTTCTCGGAGATCTCATATCGCTCTTGTTTCTCACTCATTCAATTGCTAGCTCGTATAAGTTGCGAAACCACTAAACTAGATAGTTTGGCAAAAGTATGTGATGAACCTGAACAATACAGCCAAAACAAATGCCGATAAACTTCTCGCATATTAACCACAGGGGAAATGCGATGCGCTCGACATATCGTCATCTAGACAAAGATTTTTGGCAAAAGCTTTTACACATCGGTTTACCTGTATCGCTGCAAACCATGTTGTTTTCATTACTCGGCGTTGTCGATATTTTTATGGTTAACCAACTGGGTGACTCTGCAACCGCAGCGGTTGGCGTGGGTAACCGTATATTTTTCTTCAACTTAATCATGGTATCTGGGATTAGCGGCGCTGTCAGTGTGCTAGCTTCGCAATATTTCGGTGCGGGAGATTTCAACGGAATTAGACGCACATTAGCGCAATCATGGGCTTTGTCTGTCTTTGCCATCATCCCCTTTGTGTTGATTTATACATTGGCTCCTGAATCAGTCGTGTCTGTGGTGGCCTCAGACCCTGATTACGTCCGCTTGGCAACGGATTACCTTTGGATAACAGGAGCCAGCCTTATTGGTACCGCCGTGGTGGTGCCGCTAGAAAGCGCGCTGCGCTCGGTGGGCGAAGCCAAGCTACCCACCAAAATCAGTATCTGGGCGATCATCGTCAACGCGATTCTCAATGCATTGCTGATATTCGGCTTATTCGGCTTCCCTGAACTGGGGGTGGTTGGCGCGGCAATTGGCACTACCATATCTAGATTCTTTCAAACAATAGCCCTGCTTGTTATGGCGAAGAGACACTACGCTCACCTGTTCCCAACACTGACTAATTGGCGCGATGCAATATTGCCTAAACATAGAAAGAAGTATTTCAAGATAGCGATTCCGATGTTGGTTCATGATACGGCTTGGGCGGGTGGAATATTGATTTATAACGTTATTGTTGGTCAGATGGGCGTTGGCGAGCTCGCGATCATCTCACTGTTATCGCCAGTAGAAAGCATTTTGATCTCGGCGTTCATGGGGTTTGCGGTCGCGGCTTCGATCATTTTAGGCAACGAGATCGGCGCGAAGAACTATCAACGTGTTGAGAATACTGCTTGGGGGTATGTATTGGTCAGCTGTGGGCTTGCGGCTTTACTAGCCTTGATGTGCTGGTTTGCTAAACCCACGATCGTATACATGATCGGTCTTACTCACTTAGAGCTCAAAGAGACGGCTGTTAACGTCACCTTAGTTATGGCACTCGGCATGATACTAAGAGTCTTCAATATGGTTGGCATTGGTGGCGTACTAAAAAGCGGTGGAGACATCAACTACAGTATATTCATCGACTTGTTTGGCCAATGGGTAATCGGTATTCCCCTTGCCTACTTTACTGCGTTGGTGTTGGGTTGGCCGCTAGAATGGGTTTTGATGATTGTACTGCTGGAAGAGCTCGCCAAAATAGTTCTGACCAGTCATAGGATTCAATCTAAGAAATGGATAAACAACCTAATCGACGAGCCTGAGCACATTCCTATTTAAGTAAGCGCCAAACTGACACTGACGTGCAGGCAATAGATTCAAAGAACTCACACCCAAGGGCTGATTTGTAGCATTGCGCTAACGATGAAGCCCTTTTTTCTGTTTCTGTTTCTGTTTCTGTTTACGATAGTACTAAATCAGAACACGCTTATAAGTCAGTAAATCGATGTATGATTTGGTTTGAACTACCACGCCAATCTAACATTGGGTCTGCTTTATCTTGTTCAAAACGACCATCAATCAAAGTATCAACATATTCAAGTACTTGCTTCTGTTTTTCATCAAGCTCATCTAACTCGTAGCCAGTCCACATCCAGATGTCTTTACCTTCACATTCTGCTTTCACACGCTGAACCAACTTAAGAACTTCAGACACGTTTGCAGGATGCAGAGGATCACCACCAGAAAGCGACAAACCACGACGCTTGATTCGTGGATCATTCAGATCAGCGATAATGTGGTCTTGCAGTTCTTGAGTAAACAAATGCCCTGAGTCCAACCTTTGCGTCGATTGGTTATAACACCCACGACACTGGTGCACACAACCCGACACAAACAAAGTGCAGCGTGTTCCTGGGCCATTTACAACGTCGATTGGGTGATATTGATGATAATTCATAAGGCAGTATTGAGAACTCGTGATGGCTTAATGGTTTAACTCTAAAAGTAGCGAGAGTTGAAACAAATGAATTGGTATCGACATAGCGCCGATACCAATCCTATTTCTTGAAACATAGCTCTTCTAAATAAGCTAGCTAATAATCTTAGAGCTTACTAAAGGTGCTTCACGCGGCGTTTAACTTCTTCTTGCTTACCGAAGTTAAATGGTCGTGCATCTGGGCTACCAAGGTAACCACAAACACGGCGTGTTACCGATACTTTAGTTGAGTCGTGGTTGCCACACTTAGGACACGTAAAGCCCTTACTTGTACAGTCAAACTCACCGTTGTAACCACATTCGTAACACTCATCAATCGGTGTGTTAGTGCCGTAGTAAGGAACACGTGTGTAGCTGTAATCCCATACGTTTTCTAGCGCTTCGATATTCTTCTGCATGTTCGGGAATTCGCCGTAACAGATGAAACCACCGCTAGAGATTTCTGGATAAGGCATCTCGAAATCGATCTTGTCGTATGGGTTCACTGTCTTCTGCACATCTAAGTGGAAGCTGTTTGTGTAGTAACCGCGGTCTGTTACGCCATCAATCACACCAAACTCTTTGGTGTCGATGCTGCAGAAACGGCTACATAGGTTTTCACTTGGTGTGCCGTATAGGCTGAATGCGTAACCTGTCTCTTTGGTCCAAGATTCCACTTCACGCTTCATGTACTCCACCAGCTCAAGCGCTTTAGCACGCATTTCGCCGTCGTCGTACAAGTGAACGTCTGTGCCGTAAAGCGCAGTCATTGCTTCGTGGATACCGATGTAACCAAGAGAAACCGATGCACGGCCGTTCTTGAAGATATCTGCAATAGAGTCGTCTGCTTTCAAACGAACGCCACATGCACCTTCCATATATAGGATTGGAGCAACACGTGCTTTCACGTTTTCTAGACGAGAAATACGAGTTTCTAGCGCACGACGAGCAAGCTTAAGTTTTTCATCAAGCAGTTCGTAGAACTTAGCCATATCTTGCTTCGCGTTAATCGCGATACGTGGCAAGTTCAGGCTCACAACACCTAAGTTGTTACGACCTTCATGAATCAACTCACCATTTTCTTCGTATGTATTCAAGAAGCTACGGCAGCCCATAGGCGTTTTGAATGACCCTGTCACTTCTACTACTTTGTCGTAGTTAAGAATGTCTGGGTACATACGCTTAGATGCACACTCAAGCGCCAATTGCTTGATGTCGTAGTTTGGATCTTGCTTCTGGTGGTTCAAACCATCTTTGATTGCAAACACCAATTTAGGGAACACAGCTGTTTTACGGTTCTTACCCAAACCTGCGATGCGGTTTTTCAAGATAGATTGCTGGATAAGTTTTGAACCCCAGCTTTCGCCTAAACCAAAACCAAACGTTACGAATGGAGTTTGACCATTAGCTGTGTGCAGCGTGTTTACTTCGTACTCTAGAGATTGGAATGCGTCGTAACACTCTTTCTCTGTACGAGAGATAGCAAAAGCTTCTGGGCTATGAATGTCCCACTCTTTCGCTAAAGATAAATGCTTCTCGTAGCTCGCCATCACGTAAGGTTCTAGAACCTCGTCGATACGGTTAATCGTTGTACCGCCGTAAATGTGGCTCGCCACTTGCGCGATGATTTGCGCCGTTACCGCTGTCGCTGTAGAAATCGACTTAGGTGTGTCGATTTCCGCGTTACCCATCTTGAAGCCATGCGTTAACATGCCTTTCAAATCGATAAGCATACAGTTAAACATTGGGAAGAACGGTGCGTAGTCTAGGTCGTGGTAGTGAATGTCACCACACTCGTGAGCTTGTACGATGTCACGCGGCAAAATGTGAGTTTTTGCATAGTGTTTAGCCACGATACCCGCCAGCAAGTCACGCTGAGTTGGGATAACTTTACCGTCTTTGTTGGCATTCTCATTGATCAGATCAACATTGCTTTCTTCGATCAAACCTTCGATCTCACGAGTTAAAGCGCTTTGCTTCTCACGGGCGATGTCGCGGTCATGACGATATTCAATGTAGGCACGAGCCAGAGACTTGTATGGCCCCTGCATTAGCTCGTTCTCGACCATGGTTTGAATTTCAGAGATATGAACTTCATCGTAGTCTTCGAGCTTCAACTCAACTGCTAATGCCACATTCAGTGCATAAATAGCAATTTCCTTATCGGCTTTGTCTGATGCTGCTTCCACTGCAGCTTGGATGCGATCTCTACTGAATGGAGCTCTTGAGCCATCACGCTTGATTACGATTGATTTCACCACTTCTCCTTACTCTAGAGGTATTCACAGACTTATCCACAAACACACTATATAGAGCGATTTATCGTTTAACTAACACTAGATATTGTGGCGTATTTAACGAGAACCACCAACTTCGAGTATTGATTTGGATCAATAAAACTCTCACGCTGACTAAGATCAATTCAATATTATTACGCTAGTTCTCAAGTCGAAAAGAAACAATGTAACAATAAAAAAACTGCTAAAAAGAGTTGAATTTTTGGTAAGTGTTGTAGGATAACGGCTCAACTATATTGGACGACAAAATTAGGGATATTTGGGATGAAACGACTTCAAAACTGGATAATGTTAGGTTGCTTACTCAGTAGCCAGACATTTGCTGAACCTTTGACCATCTCTAGTTGGAATATCGAATGGTTATCAACCAACGAGGCTGTGAATAAGTTTTCTGCCCAACGTGACCAAGCTGATTTCGACAAACTTGAAGAATACTTTCAATCCTTAGATGCGGATGTGGTCGCCTTTCAAGAAGTCGACGACGTAAATGCCATTCAGCGCATCGCCGGCGATCAATACAAGATATTGATGTCTGACCGAGCATTACCAGAAAACAGCAACCATCAGTTCAAAGAAGTGAACCAATACACAGGGTTCGCGGTTCGTAAAGGAACCACACTCACCGACTACGCTGACTTCCCACTGGAGTCGAGCGCTAACAGCAAGCTTAGGTTTGCCAGTTACATGGTCGTAGAAACGGAAAGCAAGCCGATTCACATGTTGTCTGTGCATTTAAAGGCGGGTTGCAGCGGCGCTTACAAGTCGAACCGAGATTGTTCAAGACTCAAAGACCAAGCACAGCAACTTAATAAGTGGATACAGCAAAGAGAAAGAAACGGTCAGGATTACGCGATACTAGGCGACTTCAACCATAACCTATCCTACTCAAGGGATTGGATGTGGAAAGATATGACGCAAAATACCGATGCTCAGTTGGCAACAAGAAAAACTCGAGCAGATTGTAAGGTGCGCTCTAACCGCAATAACCATCGCACGCACCAATTCCGTTCTGTCATTGATCATATTGTGGTGAGTAAGTCACTAAATGCATCTTCTGCGAAACAGGTGGTATTTGAAACGCAAGATGTGCTTGATTACAAACTTAGCGACCATTGCCCAGTTTCAACGACTATCAGATAGATATAAAAAAGAGGCTGACTGGCTTTTGGGATAAAGCGTGTCAGCCTCTCAAATGGTCATATCAAGCCTATCTGATATACGATAGGCGCACTACTAACAGGTTTTATTCGCTCGCCCCGCCAGCCACATTCCCACCAGCATACTTAAGACGAACAGCCATACCGTTGGGTTACCACCATTAAGACTTGTCACTGCAGGGCCCGGGCAAAAGCCTGCAATCCCCCAACCTAAACCAAAGGCAGTTGAACCTAGAATCAGCTTTCTGTCGATTAGCGGGTTGTTACGGCTATCTAACGACTCGCCATTGATGGCTTGAGCGCGCTTTTTAATGACCAAATGATAAAACGGAGCGAAGACCAATAACGCGCCACCCATGACGAATGCCAAACTAATATCCCAATCGCCAGTAATGTCTAAAAAGCCAAGTACTTTGTTTGGATCAACCATGCCTGAAATGATCATGCCAGCGCCGAAAAGAAGACCTGCGAGCAAGCCAATAACGATAGTAAATGAAGAGTTTTTCATTACGCCCCCAAACCAATCATATTCTTAACCAACACAGTTGCCATTGCCACACCCATAAACACACAAGTCGCGACAATTGAACGTTTAGACAAACGAGCCATTCCCACAATGCCATGGCCACTCGTACAGCCATTTGCAACCTTAGTGCCGAAGCCCACCAAAAGGCCAGCTATGATAACCACTGCGAAGTTGATCTTTTCTAATTGCGGAAGTTGGTAACCAGTCGGAATCAACAACCAACCGCTTACAACCATTCCGACAACAAAGGCAAGTCGCCAATGTTTCTCGGTTTTATCAATGCGGGAATCCGAGCTGGATTCAAATCCTGATTCTAAGCTTTTATTCTTTCTAGACGGCAATAACCGGCTGACAATGCCGCTGATTCCTGCTACTCGCCCGATGCCCAACATCAGAATAATTGCCGACGCGCCTAGCAGCATGCCACCGAAAAACGCATCCCAAGGTATAAAACTAATCACCGACCTCTCCTATCCACAAACTCAAATCTAACTCACCACCATTTAAATTAGAGTTTACTAATAAATATAAATTAGTCAATGCTAATGTAAGGCCAATATGTTTCGGTTAGTAAGTCAGTAATCAAGAAACTTCCCTCAATGAAAAAAGCCCCTAGGCGGTAACCTAAGGGCTTAAGATTTATTCTATCTTTGGTAAAGAACCGCTATTTGATCTTGTTCTTCTCAGCAATCCACTGCGACATGTACTTAGTGCTTGCCATGCTGTGGTGCTTCAGCATAGAGCCAAAGAAATTATCCAGTCGATGAGACTCAAGCTCAGACTCTAGCGCAATCAATCGCTCGATCAATTTGTCGCCCAGTTGATTCTGTTCGTAGTGCGCTTCAAGAATTGAATGACACTGGCTTTGAGCCTTGAGCCACTTCTCTTCATCTTTATAGAGAGCAACAGCTTGTTCAACAAACGCGTCGATATCGTCTGCAACCGCGCCCGGCCATTGCAACTCACCTTGCGGCAACATGCCTTCACTACCAATTTCGCTGGTCACGTTTGGAGTTTGAAGCTTCATTGCATCAAGCAACTTACCTTTAATGCCCGCACCAAAACGCAGTGGCGCGACACACACACGTGCCTGCTCCATCACTTCTTGAGCGTCTTTTGCCCAACCTTTAATATGAAAACCGGTTTTAGGGTTGTGTAATGCGGTCGCTTTTGGTGGCGGATACGATCCATAAATATGAAGTTCAGTTTCAGGCAGCTGTTTGCGAATCTTCGGCCAAATCTTCTGTAACTGAAGCACAGCATCCCAGTTAGGCGCATGTCTAAAGTTACCTATCGTCATGAAATGCTTACGTTCTTCAAAGCTTTTCGTGCTTTCAGGCAGCGTATTTAAGATCAACCATGAAAGGCAGATGATGAAGCAGTTTGGGATCGATATTGAACTCAGATTGAAGCAGTTCCATCTCGTAACTTGAAATGATCAACGAAAGATCACAGCGCATAATCGCGGCAATTTCACGTTTGGCTAAGTCACTGTATAAGTGTGCTTTGGTCAGTTCAGTTTCTTTCTTAACGACTTCATGGCGGGCGTTACGCAGGAACTGCAAGTCTTCAGTATCCAACAGCTTAAACGCGTTCGGACATACCTTCTCAACGCGCCAACCAAACTGTTCTTCCATCATAAAACGGTCAAACATCACGACATCGGGCTGCAGCTCTTCAATGTACTGGTCAAAGCTATCGCAATTCAACTGTATAGATTGGCTCGTGATGCCCTCTTCAGAGAGATCAATCATGTGCTCGGTTTCTTGAGCGGGTGTTGCAAATTCGACTGACCAACCTTGTCTCTTAAATAGACGTAAAAGAGACATCATGTGGCTGCCAGCAGCCGATGAATTCGGTTCTGGCCAAACGTAGCCAATTGCTAAAACTTTCTTCAAAACACTTCCTAAGAAATAACAAAAGGGACTAACTTAGCCCCTAATAAAACGTTTATCGATCGTGGTCGACTTATATCGCTGATTATAATGAGTTCTAATCATTCAGCGATCAGATTCGCTCACCTAGATTGCGAGCTATCATAAGCACTTCATCAGCAGAGTACAGGTTTGAAATCGTAGTTTCGACTTCAGCGCCTAATGTCGACTGATAGAGCTTTTGTGCAAAGTTATCCGCTCTGGTCGTTACTAGCACATGTTTTAGTGTCGAGCCTTGCTCAGCTAGTTTCTGTTTCACTTGCGGCAAGGAGTCCAGAATCAGTTTCTTACCCAATCCTTTTCCCTGCGCAGTTGTTAACACGGCAAGTTGCTCTAGTTCTAAAACAGCTTCAGGTCTAAACCCGCTTTTCTGCACCCAAATAATGTAGCCAACAACGTCACCTTCGCATTCAACAACAAAGTTAAGAAAGCGTGGTGAAGCGCTTAAGTTACATTGTAACCAATCTCGTGAGTTTTTCTGTCGAACAAAGGCTGATTGATGAACTAAAGCCGCCCCGTCGAGATCGGCTTCTGTCATAAAACGAACTTGCGGCATGCTGCTACTCGTTCTCAGAATTAGGACGCGTTTTACAGTGTAAAATGGCTCTTTCTAAAAGCTCTAACGCAGATTTGTCAGCTTCTGGAAGCTTAGCATCTGATTGACCTAGTGGTTCAACACGGCTACCCCATTTAATGTGGCCAGCACCCCACGTTAAACCCGCTCCAAATGCCGCAACAAGAATGTTGTCGTTAGGCTTAACGAAACCTTGTTCTAGCGATTCACACAATGCGATTGGCACAGTCGCTGCGGATGTGTTGCCGTAGTTTTGGATATTAACAAACGCTTTCTCGCGATCGATACCCGCCATATCACACAGAGTTTGGATGATTCGGATGTTCGCTTGGTGCGGAATCACAACGTCAATGTTGTCGGTTGAGATACCTGTGCGGCTCAATACTGTGTGTGCCGCTGCGCCCATGCCTTTCACTGCACGTTTGAAGATCTCTTTACCAACGAAATCAAAGTCCCAGTAGCCGTTATCAGCCGCAAAGCGGTCCATAGAAGTACCGAATTTTGGTACCGCTAGAATATCACGGCCTTCAGCATCACAACCGATCTGAGCTTCTTGTAAGCCAACTTGCTCTTCAGTTCGAGATAGAACCACTGCACCAGCGCCATCACCGAACAGAACTGCAGTATCACGCTTGGTCCAGTCGATGAAGAATGACAGACGCTCAGCACCGACAACGATAGCATTGCGGTAGTTACCCGCTTGAATCAGTCGAGTCGCGGTTTCAACACCGTAAATGAAGCCAGTACACGCTGCGTTAAGGTCGAAAGCCGCTGCACTTTTAATGCCTAGGTTCTGTTGAACCTTAGACGCAGTATTTGGAATAAGAGAATCTGGGCTGCACGTCGCGATGATAACAAGATCGATATCTTCAGCGGTTAGGCCAGCACACGCCATTGCATGTTTCGCTGCAACAGTCGCAAGTTCAGAGGTATTTACATGACTGATACGGCGGTTTTCGATACCAGTTCGAGTTCGAATCCACTCGTCAGACGTATCAATGAAAGTGCTTAGATCATCATTGGACAGCACGGCTGGTGGCAGACACTTTCCCCAGCCAGTAATTTCGGCGTAAAATTTTGTCATCATTTACCTGTTTATTGTTTGTTTTTATTTAAGTATCGTATTCTTGTTTTAAACAGTATAAGCGTTCCGTGCGCGATTCGTAAATCGCGTTAGACACGGAGTTGCAATAAAAAGAGAAAGTTATGTCTACATTCAACACACGTTGCCCTTCTTGTAATGGCGTAAACCGAGTTCCTTCAGAAAGAATTTCAGAAAGCCCAACCTGCGGCAAATGCAAAACAGCATTGCTCGATGGTGCTCCTATCGAGGGAACGTCACTTAATTTCCAATCTATCTTGAACAGTTCACAACCTGTAGTTGTCGATTTCTGGGCAACATGGTGTAACCCATGTGTGGGCTTCTCGCCTGTGTTCAGCGACGTTGCAAAAGAGCGTTCTGGAGATGTTCGATTCGTTAAGATTGATACTGAAGCTCAGCAGCAGCTCGCGGCAATGTATCAAATCAGAAGCATTCCGACCGTGATGGTGTTTAAAGACGGTAAACGTGTCGATACGATTAACGGTGCATTGCCAAAAGGTCAATTTGATCAGTGGCTTAATCAAGCACTAACTAAGTAATCACACAAAAATAGGTTAGAGAGCCTTACCAAATCAAGACTCTCTAACCTACTGTTTTATTAATGGTTATCACTTAATTCTTTGAATCAAATTACAGCTTCGCCTTTCGCTTGAATGCCAGCTTCTTGCTTGCCAAACCCGTATTGCTGTTTGATCTGGGCTGCGACTTTCTCGGCAATCATAATGGTTGGCGCATTGGTGTTCGCCCCAATCAGTGTCGGCATCACAGAAGCATCAATGACTCTCAAGTTATCCAATCCATAAACTTTGAGATCTTTATTCACCACGGCTAATGAATCACTATTAGGTCCCATTTTACAGGTACCCACCGGGTGATACTGAGTGTCTGCACGATTGCGAATATCTTGCTCGATAGCCTTGTCATCACTGGCGTCCACAGGGTAAAAAGCATTGCCACGGATATCATCAAACGCGGAACTTTCTAACATTTGATACTGCTTCTTCCAACCCTTAATCATGATCTCCATATCTTCAGGATGACTGAAAAACGCAGGATCGATCTTAGGCGGATCATAGGGATCATCACTATTCAGCGTTACGGTGCCATGGCTCTTCGGTCGCAACAAAGTGACATGAGAGGTAAAACCATGACTGGTATGGATTTTTCTTGCATGGTCATCAACCACAGCGACCACAAATACAAACTCTAGATCCGGCACAGCGATATGATCTTCTGAACAGAGAAAACCTATCCCCTCTGCAAAATTACTGCTCATCTTACCGCGGCGTTCTTTGTGCCAGAGCGGCAAGGCTTTGGTCATTTCAGAGGCCATTTGCAGCGAGATACCAAAAGTTTCACGCTTTTCACTGCATTTATACGAATGTACTAAATCGATATGGTCTTGCAGGTTCTTGCCCACTCCAGGTAATTCATGAACTTGTTCGATGCCATGCACCTCTAGTTCAGTTTGAGCACCGACACCAGACAGTAGTAGCAATTGCGGAGAACCAAACGCGCCAGCAGATAGAATCACCTCTTTGTTGCATTGGATCTGATAACGCTTGCCGTTAGATCCATATTCAACGCCAACCGCTTTCTTTCCTTCAAATAAGACCTTATGTGTGGTGGCTTTAGTCACGACCGTGAGGTTCGATCGTGAAAGGTTTGGCGTTAAGTAAGCCTTAGCAGCACTGCATCGTTCGCCATTCAACTGTGTTACCTGCGTCGGCATCGCCCCAAACTGCGCAGCGCCGTTAATATCCTCATTGCGAGGTACACCTATCGATTCACACGCAGTTAAGTAGCGTTCCAACATAGGGCTTGGCGATCTAAGATTGGCCACATTGAGAGGACCACCTTGGCCATGAAATTCATCTTGGTGAACTTCGTTGTGTTCTGCTTTCTTAAAGTAAGGCAGACACGAATCATAGCTCCAGCCAGTGTTACCCAAGCTTTCCCATGTATCGTAATCGTAGCGGTGTCCACGAGCGTACATCATGGCATTGATAGAGCTAGACCCGCCAAGTGTCTTACCTCTCGGCTGATAACCTTTACGACCATTCAACCCCGGCTGTTCAACCGTTTCGAATGCCCAATTGTTGAGTTTGGTTGGCATCATGGCAACCACGCCAACGGGTGTGTGAATGAATGGGCTCGTGTCTTTACCGCCCGCTTCTAACAAGCAAACCGTCACATTAGGATCTTCCGACAACCGAGAAGCCATCACACACCCAGCCGAACCACCGCCAACAACAATAAAATCATAACTATCCATTTGCCATCTCCGCTATATCTAGAGGGTGTAACTCACGCTTCAAGATTTTTCCGGTTGCTGTCATAGGTAAGGCTCTACGAATGAATACCTTACGCGGGTATTTGTAGTCGGCGAGTTGCTCACGACACCATGCTATCAAGGCTGCGCTATCAGATTGCGTATGTTCGTGAAGCACCACATGCGCGTGGATCTCCTCGCCTAAATGATCATGATGCTCGCCTACCACCGCCACCATTTCGACATCGGGGTGACACATCAACACTTCTTCGACTTCACGTGGATACACGTTGTACCCGCCACGAATAATCATGTCTTTCACACGGTCAACAATGAACAAATTGCCGTGCTCATCGACGCGTCCGATATCTCCCGTTAAGAACCAGCCATCACGAATAGATTCAGCTGTCGCCTCTGGCCTTTGATAATAGCCTTTCATCACACTTGGGCTTTTAATGCAGACCTCGCCTAGTTCACCCATAGCGACAGAGTTGCCTTGTATATCAGTAATCTTGATAAGGTGGCCACATAAAGGCTGACCGACACTTCCCGACAAACGATCGCCATCAATATGATTAAATGTCGCAACTGGCGCCGTTTCCGAGAGCCCATAACCTTCTAATACCGGTAATTCAAAGCGAGATTCAAACTGTCGTATGACCTCAAGCGGCATAGACGCACCACCAGAAACACCTAACCTCAAGCTGTGTTTAACCTGCTCAGAGCGCTCTAATGACTCTTCTCCGGCTCTAAGAAGCGCAATGTACATGGTAGGAACGCCAGCAAAGACACTGACTTTATGGCTAATGATCTGTTCAATAACCAGTGATGGTTCAAATCGTGAAATCAAGACCATGGTTGAACCCGTCAACACACTCGCGTTCATCATCACTGTCTGGCCGAAACTGTGGAACAGAGGAAGTGTGGCCATTGTCGTGTCGCTGTATTCCAATCTCATTAGATACTGTGACGACATCGCATTGGCCTGCATGTTGGTGTGGGAAAGCTCTGCCCCTTTGGGTTGACCCGTCGTGCCAGAGGTATAAAGAATCACAGCGGTATCATCACCGTGGCAAGCCAGAGATTCAAATGGAGTAAAAGGTTGTGCCAACCAATCGGCTATAGATTCATGCTGCTCATTACTTTCTAAAGTAGTGTCTGCGCTTGTTGGGATAGGCATCTCGACAAAGTGTTCACAGTGTTTTGCCTGATCAAAACCTTGTAAACCATAGCGACCAATTGGAAGCTCTTCACTGCCTTCAAAACATAAATAGGCTTTCGCGTCAGAGTCATTAAGGTGATAAGCGATCTCTCTGGCCTTAAATAGCACATTCAAAGGCACGACTACACAGCCCGCTTTTAGTATCCCGTAATAGGCAATGGGGAAATACGTGACATTCGGACACGACAACGCGACCTTATCTCCCTTCTGCAACCCAAGTCTTTTCAAGTTAGCAGCCACGTTTCCAGAAAGTTGTTCTAACTGAGAAAAGCTGATTTCATCCGATCCCATACGCAGAGCGGCTTTAGTTGGAAAAAGCGAAGCGCTACGCTCCAAATTAACAGCAAGATTGTGCATCCATGATCTCCTTATGCGGCTTAGACCTGTTTGTGACGGTCACCGTAGACGTTCTAATCGTTGTAATAAGTGTCTTTCTTGTCATCACGAGCCTGCACATTGGTGTGTCATGTAGATAAGAGTCGTTATTGAGCAAAATGTTGGTGACGCTCCAATGTGCAACCCAACAAATTACAACATTTTGATAACATTCCGAACAGGTTTCAAAAAGACAAAAACCGGTGATATTCGGACACAGCCTGCGCAAGCCCAATAAACCTTGCACACATAAACCAAAATTTGGAACAAGCTTGCGAAAGTGAGAACAAGCAACAGGCGTAAATGTTAAAAGTTCGGTTAAGATATCGATATTCAACAAGAGGCAGCTTATGGAATACACCGCAGTTTACGAACCCGACATGCAAGCATTCGGCATTCTGGATCTTCAGTTGCTGCATCGTTACCTGTCGCCTGTTCTCAGTATCGAAGAGTTGCTCGAAGGCAGTAACATCGATGCTCTCCAACTCAACACTCCTGATACACACATCACTTTGGCGCAAAAGCTTGCTGTGTTCAGTAATGCGTTAGCGAATTCCAACGAAGACGGTTTGGGGCTTAAAGTCGGCCAACAAGCGAGGTTCAGCGACTTCGGCGTGCTCGGTTATGCGGTGTTTAGCAGCGAAACACTACTCGATGCCTTTTTAATCGGGTTCAAGTATCTGCAACTTGCTGGCCCTGTCCTCAGGAAAACCATGTCTGTAGAAGACCACATTGGTTACTTTCGTGCAGAGCAACTGATCGAACTCGATTCTTTACTGCCCTTCTGTTGTGAATACTGGTTTGCCGCGATACACAGTTTGTGCGAAGAGGTCTTACAGCAGTCCTTTCCATCTCAAGTGATCCGCTTCCCCTACCCAAAACCTGAATACGGCGATCTATACACAGAGATTTTCCGCTGCCCGGTTGAATTCAATAGTGACCGGCTTGAATGGGAGTTCGACGCAACCACCTTATTTTCGTCTCTTCCTACAGCCAACCCCATCACTTTACAGATGTGCTTAAAATCGTGTGATGACATGTTGGCAAAAGTAAGTGCTCCGACTAGCCTCAAAGAGAAAGTCTCTCAGATGCTGATTGAAAGGCCAGGATGTTACCCTTCTATAGAATCCATTTCTTCAGAACTGGGGATGTCTTCTCGCACACTGCGCAGACACCTTAAAGCCGCCGATACTAGCTATCAAAAGATACTCGACCATGTCCGCTTTCATCTTTCTCGACACTATTTATCATCGACAAAAATGAGCATTGAAGAGATCTCTGAGCGTGTGGGATTTTCAGATAGCGCGAACTTTCGTCATGCCTTTCGTAAGTGGAGTGGTAACTCGCCACGCCAATACCGTAAAGAAACGGTCTAACACTTAAAATCCTATTCAATCCAAATCAGAAACAGAAACAGACAATCACGCTAGAATCTTTTTCTAAATTAAACCACCAATGAACAACGGCTTAACGACTTTTTGACCGCATAAAATCTCGCCAAATCGTAAAATATCGCAATGGTGTTTTAGTTTAGATTGGCGATAAATTTCTTTTATCTTAACGACCATTTTTATTCGTTTTACCCAATTCAGTTTCTCCCCCATAGTCGCGGAAAATTCATCGTTTCTTTTACTATCAGAGGCTCCTGCATTGGACAACATCCAACCAACAACTCGCATAACTGTTCCTGTTATTGCATTGTCTTTTTACGCGATCGCTTCAGGCTACTTAATGAGTTCATTACCATTAATGCTGTCTGAGTATGGCTTAGACAAAGATCTATCGAGTTGGTTGGCGAGTGCATTCTATGCAGGTCTACTGGCTGGTACATTATTGATTGAACGTGCCATTGCGCGTGTTGGTCACAAAGACGCTTTCGTCATCGCATTGAGTGTGTTCATCGCAACGATCCTTGTATTGCCATTGATCCCACATCAAGCGGTATGGCTATTGGCTCGATTTGTGGCTGGTGTGGCTGTTGCAGGTATCTTCGTGATTGTAGAGTCTTGGCTAATGAGCGGTGACGAGTCACAACGCGCTAAACGTCTCGCTATCTACATGTGTTCACTGTACGGCGGTTCTGCAGTTGGTCAGCTTGGTATCGGTTACTTAGGTATTACTGGTGGCGTACCTTTCATCGCAATGTTCACCCTTCTATTTGGTGCGATCATTGTGTTGATGTACGGACAAGCAACTCCACCACAGATCCACGATGCGCAATCTTTGTCTTTAAAGCAGATCAGCAAATTAAGCCACAGCGCGCTAATTGGCTGCATTGTATCTGGATTAACACTAGGTGCGATTTACGGTTTGATGCCAGTTGAACTTGCTCAACGTAACATTGCGCACGAAGACATTGGTGGTTTGATGGCGTTGGTTATCATGGGTGGCATGGCTGTACAGCCGATGGTGACTTGGTTATCTCACCACGTAGGACAAGTGTTATTAATGGCTCTGTTCTGCCTACTAGGGGTTGCAAGTATTGGTGTGCTGACTATCAATCACGATTTCTACGTACTAGGCATGAGCTTGTTCGTATTAGGCATGGCGACATTTGCGCTATACCCAATCGCGATTAACTTAGGTTGCCGTAACCTTGACCCAAGCTACTTGGTGTCAGTGACTCAAATCATGCTACTTTGCTACAGCATCGGTTCTGTTGCGGGACCAATCGTTGCAGACAGCTTTATGGATTCACAAGCGGGATTGTTCACTTACCTGTTTGCGTCTCTACTTGCTACAACGATCTACATGTTGATTGCTAGCCTAAAGCGCTCTCACCTACAGATTGCAGGCGAGTAAGCTTAAGCGTGTCATTAGGGCTCCGAGTTAAGATTTTATATCTAAACGAAGGGCCCTTTTTGTTTATGTCGTCTGGAGGAAATAACGACAATAAACATCAACAATCAGAAAATAAAATCGATTACCTCTGAACGTTAAGGTTGAAATACATAACCTTCACCAGTAATGGTAATGATTAGTCCATCTCCGAATAATGATCTTATTTCAGATATAGCAACAATCACAGAAGAGTTAGTTACTTTTTCACTTTCCCAGCCAATCTTCTTTAATTGGCCAACGCTGAACAATTCACCTCGATGTCGATTCATAAATAAAATGATCTTTCGGTACGCCAACGGCATGGTAGCCAGTACGTAGCCATTCTCTACATTGCGAATAAGTTTGGTGTTGAGTTCAACAATTTTTCCGTTTAATTCAAGTATTACGTTGTTTTCAGAGTGGTTCGTTTCTATTACAGGATAAGAGTCCATTTTTGTATCATTCCCTTACTATATAGCCAGCGACAAAGTCAGATTCAGTCGTATTTATATAACGTCGCTTATAACTGGACGTTTTAGATTTGACGATAATCAATGGAATTCGTACGGTAAAGAGATTAAATTTTTATTATTAAGATATTAACAGGATATAAATAGAGGATTATTTAGTCCGCCATAACATACCCTTCGTTAGAAACGGTTTGAATACAACGACAATCAAGAACTCTTCTGATCTCGTAAATAGCCACCAATACAGAAGCACATGTCACCGCTTTACCGGCCCAACCTACACGCTTCAAAATTTGCTTACTGACTACTTGGCCTTTGTTCTGGTAAAGATAAAAAAGTACTTTACGGTGAGGCCCTGAAAGCGTTCCTACAATCGAACCACAGCCCTGCTTACGTACGATTTTAGTGCCTGAACGAAACTCTTTGTTGTTTAAAATGAGCTTTGACGGGAGATCTAAATCATCCGTCTCGCTGATAACTTGTTGCATTAATTCCTCATGTTGCATAAGCAGTCGTCTTCTGAGATATTTCCAATACTATCGAATAGAGCAAAAATACTAAATTGATAGATAGCTCAATACAGTAATATTACTGAAAAGTTTGATCTTGCGTAATTGATCGAGGAAACATGTAAGGCTAACCAGGAAGTCGATGGCTCTTTCGATATTGACTGGGTGACAAACCGAAATGCTTTTTGAAACGATGCGAAAAGTTATAGGGATCTTTGTAGCCTAAGCGATTAGCAATCATAGAGACTGACCAATCTTGATATTTCAGCAGACTGGTGGCTTTATCCATGCGTAATTGAATCAATTTACTGCGTGGTGAGAGGTTGAATAGCGTCTTGGTGACTCTATTGAGTTGCTCTTCACTGATGAACACTCTTTCGGCCATCCCTGCCACTGTCCATGGCTGGTGCAGACTACTTTCAATCTCATTATAGAGCGCTTGAACACGTGCTGTGGTACTGGTCGACTTAGGCTCAAACCCCGTCAATGTTCGGATAATTTCACTCAAGAGTAACTTACGGTAACTGGCTCTGCCGCCTATCTCAAAGTAAACCAAGTTCATTAATGACCAGATCTGCTCACACTCTCCAAAAGGCACAATCCCCTTTCCTAAACTTGCTATGTGCTGCCATTGCTTAGTGTCAGGCGTCAACATCCACGCCATTTTCCAATAATTATATTGAGGATCGAGTTCAAAACGAAATGGGGTTTCAGCAGGAAGCACCACGAGTGTATAAGGTGTAATCGCTTGGACCGATGTTGCGGTTGTTAGAATGCCGCCACCTTCCATAGTGAAAATCAACGTATGAACATTAACCGATTCGCGCTCAACCCAGTAGCCATCATATAGCTTCGCCATGCCGCCCATATAGACACCAAAGCTTTTCATCTCTGGAATATCTTCAACGGTCAAAAAACGTTCTTTGCACTGTTCAGCGAGAAAAACATCATCATGCCAAGTTGATTTTGGTCTCATTGAATCAATGACGGATTCGCACAGGTTTTGTTGTTTTTTAAACATGTTGTTACTTCGCTCAAATCACTATAGTTCTGCCATAAATCGGAGAGCTTATGACAACTAACATCAACCCTAACTCATCTATGAATAACAAGCCAGAGAGCATCTTACCTCGTATCGTTAAACTTGGTTTACCTGTTGCTTTACAAAGTGCGCTTGTCGCTATTCTTGCCCTTGCTGACGTATTAATGGTCAGTGATTATGGTATGGAAGCAGCTGCGGCTGTGGGAATTGCATCAAAATGGCACTTCGTTGCTATTATGATTATGGCAGGGTTGGCCTCAGCAAACGGAACATTGGTTGCTCAATACTGGGGAAAGAATGACCGAAAAAGCGCGCGAACGGTATCATCTATCGCGATGGTGTTTGGCTTAAAAGTTCTGTTGCCTGTTACTGCAATCATCACTCTTGGTTCTCAGTTTTTAATGATGTTGCAAACCAGCGATCAAACCGTGATTGAACTTGGCGCGACTTACCTATGGTATGGCTTCCCTGTTCTACTTCTGACTCACATTGTCGTCGTGGTGGAAGCCAGCATGCGCTCATCAGGTGACACCGTAACTCCGCTACTATTAGGCGCGGTGACCATTGCACTCAACATTGCACTTAACTTCGTTCTAATCAAAGGTGCTTTTGGTATTCCTGCTATGGGCGTCGCCGGTGCAGCACTGGCGACAACACTCGCTCGCGCAATTCAAGTGGGCTTGATGTACGGCTACATGCGCATGCGTAAACACTGGTTGTTAACCACGCCTAGCTCACCACATCGTCCGTCATTATGGTTGTCTTACCGTCGTATTGCTTTGCCACTAACGATGAATGCGGTGTTATGGGCAATGGGCACTATGGCGTACCAAATGATCTTCGGCCACATGGGCACAACCGAACTTGCCGTGTTCTCTATGCTCGCGCCGTTTGAATCACTGTGTTACTCGATTTTCTTTGGTATTTCGGTGGCGTGTTCAGTGTTGCTTGGTCATTCATTAGGCCGTGATGAGTTTGATGACGCAATGAGTATGGGGCTGACCTTCATTAAAGCCGTCGTTGGCTTCGGCGCGGTTGTTGGATTGCTACTGTTTATGGGCAAAGAGCATGTTCTAACATGGCTGAACCTTTCTACAGATGCGCTCTACCCGCTCGCTTCACCTGCAATGACCATTATGTGTTTTGCTGTGGTGATTCGTATGCTGAACATGGTGATCATCAACGGTATTATTCGCGCAGGTGGTGATAATGCGTTCTGCCTGCGTATGGATTTCATCGCGATGTGGATGGTCGGTATTCCAGTATGTGTTTACGGCGCGTTTGTCGCTGGATGGGATTTCAAATACATCTATGGTTTGATGTTGGTAGAAGAAGTGGTGAAACTGGCAATTTGTTCTCATCGCTACCTAAGCCGACGCTGGATCAACAACCTCACAGTGACTTACGACGAGCCTCAAGCGGCATAGGCTACTTGGCTACATTCAAGCTGAGATAGAAGCGTATCTACATCAAAAAGGTCTGAGAAATCAGACCTTTTTCGTTTCTTCAGCAACCACTTTAAAACGTAAGTTACTTCTTATTCATTCGGATATGGCGGTTCGACACATTCGGCAGCGGCTTTTCGGGTACTTTCCGTTTCTCATGAATCAGATGTCTGATCGCTAAAATAGGATGCTTGAGTAACATTCTTGGCCCAGCATAGCGCATGACTAAACGCATCTGCTCTTTAGGATCGGGCTTATAGCAATGGATCGGACACTTATTGCAGGTCGGTTTAGCTTCACCATAAGGGCAACGGTCAAGTCGTGTTTCGGCATAGCGTAACAGTTGCTCACACTCTTCACATAACGCGCCATTCTTACGCACTGCACCGTGGTGATCTTTACAGTAGATGTGCACCATCGCAATAACGGTTTTGTACTCCGTTGCGAGTTCGCCTTGTAGAATGTTGTTATGTTGAAACATGATTAATTGCCCAGAGATAAACCGTACAGGTTGAGATTAACGCTTTCACTTAATACGTCTTCGACTCGCTCAAACACAAAACCTAACTTAGTTAGCAGTGCGATGCTTCGAATGTTATCAGAGGTGGTGATGGCAACTAAATGATCGATGTCAGCATTCTGCTTAGCTTGTTCAATTATTGCTTGTGCCGCTTCTTGAGCAAAACCTTGACCATACACCTCTGGAACAAAGCCATAGCCAATATCATGCGAGTCTAAGGTATCTCTTTTAATTAACCCGCAAATACCAATTGGGGTTAATGAGCCCTTCATTTCGACCATCAATAGGCAAACACCCTTCTCTTCATGCATCTTAAGAATGTTGTTTTTGATGTACTCAACTGCCTTGTCTGTGTCGCTGATTTCCTTGTCACCAATGTAACGCAGGAAATCTTCTGAGCTGTATAATCGCTGAATAAACGCCGCATCTTGAGGCGTGATCATTCTTAATCGTAAACGTTCGGTCTCGACGGCCTGCATAGTGATATTTTCCTTGCTGAATACCATGTAAATATTGAGTTCTAGAGCTAAAATGATTATCCTCCACCGCCTAAACTAAATACAAGGCTATGCAGCAATGAACCGTAAGAAAAAAATCAATCAAATTCTAAAAAAGAAGCAGAAACAGGCGAATTCTAAACTGCATAGTAGCAACAAGCCTCGCTACATTTCTAAAGCTGATCGTGCAAAAATGGAAGCTGAAGAACAGGCTAAAGCCGCTCAAGAGCAAGCTGAAGGCACAGTTGAAGCGACTGTTGAAGCCGAAGGTACAAAAGCTGCAGAGTAAGTTGTAAACTCGCAGTTCTCTTGTCTGATACTCTCCAAGAGCCAACAGACAAGAACAAAAAAGCAGCCTCTAATTAGGCTGCTTTTTTGATCCTACCATTTTTAATCGCGCTGATTAGCTTTTAAAAGGCCGAACTTCCCAGCGTGCAAACGGCGCTTTTGCATTAATCCCCACTCGTCCCCAACGGTCAACGGAATCAACGACTAAGATACGCTCGTTGGGTACCAGAGACTTAATTAAGTTAGTTGGCTTTTTCGCTGTGACTAACCAGAGTGCATCGTCTTCTGAAAACATCGTTTTGAGTTTGGCTTTGTCTTGCTCTGTCCATTCAAGTTCCGCTTTGAACATACGTTCTTCAACAAACAGTTGAGTACCTGAAGCGAAATCTTCCAAGCTTTCTGAAAGCAACAAGACTGAATCTACGTCATTATCCAATAACACCGCTTGTTGTTTGTTAATCAGCTCACGCACATCAAGCATTACACGCTGTAGGTTGCTATCAATGGTCTCTGCTTGCGCTGGCCACAATAACTTAAAGTCGTCAGCCACAATCGCCGCCATGCGCGTTAAGTTGGTTGGGTTTAGCCATGCGTATTTAGACACATCACCATTTGATAACGTCAGCGCGGCAACACCTTGAGCACGTGGTGTGATCGCTTGAGCCGCATCCACTTCAACCAAGCGGATATTGCCCTGTCTTGCATATACAAATGTAGGATCAGCTTGCCAGATAGATGACAGCGTTAATGCTACGGTCGCCTTTTCGCCGGATTGAAGGACTTTGCTTGCGCCTTTAGTACCAAACCAGTTTGGCAGACGATCAATGCCGTAGCGCTTTGGTGGCAGATATTCCGTGGTAATGTCTGTGCCTTTGGTTAGCTCTGTCGCCAAAGCATAAGTCACAGGCGTACTGGTAAGGATATCCTCGGCATTAGCACTGATAGACACCAATGAGCCGGCCAACCATAGGCTGCTAACGGCACCAACTTTAGTAATAGCCTTCACTGTTCTTGAGATACGATTCATTAAAGAAGTCATGATTATGCCTTTCTTATAATTCGGTATAGCGTTGCCGCTAGGAAAAATGTCGCAGAAACGATGATGATTGAAGCGCCCGAAGGTACTGGCAGTTTCAACTCCATTGGTAAGACGGTTCCAACTAAACACGCGACTGTTGCCAGTAGTGCCGACAGCAAAACAAAGCTGCCCATGCGTTTTGTCAGCAAACGAGCTGTCGCCCCTGGGATCAGCAATAACGCACCAACGAGTACTGCACCCACAATCTTCACCGCTGCAATCGTCACTAAGGTGATCATCATGACAAACAAGTAGTCGTAAAAACTGGTGTTATAACCACGAACCTTGGCAATATCAGGGCTGATACAGGTTAGAAGAATACGGTTGAACGTCGGTATCAAGAGCAAAATAATGATCGCGCAGCTGCCTGCAAGAATCGCTAAGTCTTGGTCTGTTACCGTCAAAATCGAACCAAACAGTACGTTCTCAAGCATGTGGATGTTGATCTTGCGCGCTACGTACATCAGCAATGCCGCACCCACCGCTAACGCTAGCGCAAGGAAAACGCCAACTAAGGTATCGTATGGCACGTTGGTTCTATTTCTTACAAAATGAAGAAGCAGAGCGAAGATCATACAGAAACTAAACAGACCAATAATTGGGTTTTCTGGTGGCTCGCCAAGCAACACACCTATAGCGATACCGGTTAATGCCGCGTGGCCTACCGCTTCAGAGAAGAAAGCCAGACGCTTGGCAATCACCAAAGTACCCAGGCCACCTAGTAACGGGCCCAGTAACAATGCAGCAACCAGTGCATTGACCATGAACGCATACATGAAGCTGTCTGACAGCCAACCCGCTTCAACGCCACTTATGGCAAGTTGTCGTAACCAATCCATCACGCAACCTCCTTCGGTTTGTTCTTTGCAGCGCCACTGCTGTAATGCTGGAATAAGCTTTCAATCTTACTTGGGTGCAGTACTTGTTCATGTGGACCACTATCCACCAAGAATCGATTCACGACATGTACGTTAGCTTCAAGGCGACGAACTGCCGTAACATCGTGGTGAACCGCAAGAATCGTGCGACCCTCGTCAACACATTCGCGAATCAGCGATTCAAGGTAGCGAACGCCCTGTTCATCCATACCGGTCGTTGGTTCATCCAACACCAATAGACTTGGGTTATCCAATAGCGCTTGAGCAAACAACACACGTTGCTGCTCACCACCCGACAACTGTCCCATACGGCGATCGCTACGTGTCGCCATACCCACTCGATCCAATTGCGCTAATGCAAGATCCAACTGCTTGGACTTACGACGCCAAAATAGAGGAATTCGAGTTTGGTTAAGCAATACAAAATCCATTACCGTCAAAGGTAAGCTCGATTCGAAGGTCGCTTTTTGAGGAACGTAACCAATACTTGGCTTTTCTGGCCAATGAATATTGATTTGCCCAGAGAAAGGCGTAAGGCCTAGAACAGAGCGCAGCAGAGAAGTTTTACCACCGCCGTTTGGCCCCATGATTACATGGCACTCACCCGCTTTAAGTTCTAGTGAGATATCATCAAGAATGACGTTATTGTCGTATTGCAGACCAAGTTGATTGATTGAAATCGATGGACCTAACATTATGCGTTCCCGCTTTTAGCTTGATTCGCCGCTGCAAATTTCATTGCTTCGATCAGCGTTTCTAGGTTCTTCTTCATCTCAACTTCAACTTTGTCGTCTTCATATTCGCCATGCGTCATGTGAGAGAAACGGTAAAGCTGAACACCCGTTTCCGCTTCAATCGTGTCAACAAAACGGTTTGGCATGTTTAGCTCGTAGAACAACACATCAATGCCCGATGCGCGGATCTTTTCGATCGTCTCTTGCAGCTGGCTCGCACTTGGTTCAACACCGTGTGCAGGCTCAATCACCGCCGCAACATCCACACCAAACTCTTGAAGGATGTAGCCATACGCATTGTGCGTGGTCGCCACCTTCATACCTGAAGTATCTAACTCACCTAATGACAACATCGCATCGCGCTTCATAAAGCGAAATTGCTTTGCGTATTTACGTGCATTCTTACGATAAAAAGCCGCGTTGTCTGGGTCGAGCTTAGATACTTCACTCGCGATGGTGTAAACCTTTTGAATTGTTGTCGAAAGTCCAACAAACGTGTGCGGATTCACCGCGCCTTGACCCACAGACTGGCCTAATGCTGGAAGTAAAGGCACTTCTTTGTTCGCTTCAATCACGACTAAGTCATCACGTCGCGCGGCTGAGATTACTTTTAGTGCGAAGTCGTCATGGCCAATACCGTTTACCACGATGGCGTCCATCTGGCTCAATCGCTTCAAGTCGTTCGGTTGTGGCAAGTAATTATGCGGATTAAAGCCAGCATCAACCAAAGGAAGGATGTTCACTTTGTCACCCACCACGGCTTTTACGTAGCTGTAGTAAGGCTGAAGGGTTATGCCAATCGTCAGCTTATCGCTGTCGACCTTGTATTCTTTTGCCAATGCATTGGGTGCCATGAACACCGCCAATAACGACATCAATAGAGTCATAATTCGCATAGTAAATCTCTTATAATTAGTGAGCATTTTTGTAAGCCGGATTGTTTAATGAGAAGAAGCGTCATGCTGCTCAACTTCTGATTCATTGACGACCATTTTCCAGCCAGCAGATTCAAGTGTGTTCTCATCAAAATTAGTCGGTTGGCTTGCTACGCCACCAAAGAAAATCCAGATTTCAGGAGAGACACTGTTGGCGTTCAAAATAAAGGAGTCAGCGAAGCCATGATCACTTTGTGCAGCATATTCACTTGATGTAGCTTGTTCACTTGGCATAGAAAAGTAATAACCACGCTCGTCCAATAACCAAGTATGAGAACCTTTGCGCTTCCAACTCTGGTCTTCAACAAATGGAGCGACCCATTCATCTTTAAGTGACGCAACACTTGGCCATTCGCCGTCAGAGTCCATACGAAGGTCACGAATCTCTTCATGCGCTAAACGCAGCTCTGATAACATCGCCAAGTTTTCTTGCTCGACATCGGTCACTAAGATTTGATGATCAAGTACCGCTTTGATATGCGATTCTGCTTGATGAAATGGGATAGCAAGCGTGGCAAAGCTCAGAATGAACACAATGATCAGCCCTACCCATTTGCCTTCTCTGCCGCCCGTGTCGGCACGTACACCTTGAATCATCATTTCTCGCTGATCTCAACAACGTCCACTTCAACAGGAAACTCGTGGCCTGAATCAAACACAAGGTAAAACTCAGTGTCAGGGTTTGGAAACTCAACAATAGAGCGCTTATCCGTCATCTCTTTTGCAATCAAGTTGTCTTCGTAGTCATACATCTCAACCGCGTAATCAATCGCTTTACTACCGTCTGAATAGCCCGCTTCGCAAGCCACAGTTTTGCCTTCAAACCAGCAGCTCATCAATGGAAAGTGTGCTTGCGCAGGTAATGCAGCGAAACCAAGTCCCAGAGCCAAGCATGGAGTGATTATCGATTTTAGTTTTGTTTTTATTGTCATGGTTCGTACCCTAGCCACAGTGCAAATTCTCAGTAGTAAACTGAGCGATAAAGGGCTCAAATGAGCCCTTAAGTTTTTTGGTTGCTTAATCAGGGATCGAGCCCCGACATCACAGATTATTGAAGCAGTGCTTCGAACGTTAGGTGAACGTTCGCGCTTGCTTTGTCTGCCAGTGGGTTGTCAATCAACTCACCTTTGTAGTTCGCTTTCATTACGTAACGACCCGCTACATCTGGAGTGAACGTGATTTCGCCGTTCTCATCGCTGACTACATCAATCTGTTCTTGGTGGTTGCGGTAAAGCGTGCCTTCACGAGTGATCTCAGCTTTCACGTCTTTTTGAATTTCACCGTTGTAAAAGAATTGGAACGTTACTGGTTCACCTTCAACGATGTCTGAAGGGTGTGTCACAGGCTTCATTTCTAGAAGTTTTCCTTCAATTTTGAATACTGAATCCGTTGGCTTACCTACTGTGATGTAGCTTTCAGCGCGAGTGAAGCTGATTTGTGTTACCACGTCACGTGACTTTTCAGGAAGTACAGAGTCACGTTCCGCTTTGTTCGCTTTGATCCATTTCACAGTGTCACGACGGCCTGCTTTGTACTGTGTGTAGTAAGATGGCTGGTTGTTAATCGCAACTTTGTGTGTGCCTTCTTCTTCAAAGTAAAAATCGAAGATTGAACGACGTTTGCCGCGAACAACAAAGTTAGGACGTTCGCTACGGCCATCAGGCATGACGACATGTGCATTTTCACTGCCTGCAGGCTTATCAAAAACAAACGTACCGTGAGACGCAGTCACGTCGAACGTTAGCCAATCACCGCCTTCTTTCGATACGGTAAAGTGTGATGGCAAAATCCAACGTGGGTGAGCTTGTGCCGTTGTCGTTGCTGCTAGGCCGAATGCCATCACACCCGCTAGAGCAAGTGCTTTGATTTTTGTCTGTTTCATCATGTTCAATTCCATTATTTATAATTGTTAGCCGTGTCGCTCTATCTGAGCCTACGATGACCACTGTCTATTCTGTTCTGCTTGGTTTTACTGTTCGCACTTACTATTTAGCGATGTAATTCAGTGTGATTTCACCCGTCTCTTCTGTTGCCTTTAGCTCATAAGAAGCGTTTGAATCTGTGAGTGATACTTTTTGACGAAGGTAATTACGGCCGCCGTGTTCACGAACCACTTCGATATGAACCGTGTATTCGCCTTGCTCTAGATCTTGACCGTCATCGCTCTTACCATCCCAAACAAAGCGGTACTTGCCGGCAGGACGCGTTGCGGATGTCACAGCATCAACGAGCTCACGGTCGTAACGGCCAACTTTTCTCCACCAGCTGCGTAGATCTTTCAGCCATTCATCTTTACCGACCCAAAGTTCAATGGTTTTCACTGACTTTCGTTCGCTGTTCTCTACCCACACCGCCACATAAGGACGCGCATACATAGACGTATCAATCTTTGGAAGCTCGAAGCTCACATCAAGTTTTGCCGTACCAGGAATCGCTTGTGCCATACCTAGGCTTGGCAAAAGAGATAAAGCAAGAAGCGCCTTGCTCCAGTTCATTTTTTTCATGTTTAACAACCTTTTAAATCCGTTTAACCTTAAGTTCGTTCTTCAATCCGATTCATCAATCGAACCAAGCGTTAAGGCACGGCGACAAAATAGATAACCAATGAGATTGCAGACCCAAACACCGTCCATTTAATGGAGGTATTGAGTGTTTTTTTCTTAGGTAACAGTAAGCACACGCCGGTAAGTACAAAGAAGACCATCAGTAGTGCTGTGATATCGATGAACCATTTCCACACCTCACCGCTATTACGACCTTTGTGTAGGTCATTCAACAGTGCAATCACGCCGTAATTCGTGGTTTCGACTTCGACCATTTCAGAGGTCACGTCAACAAACACTGAAGCGTTGTAACCTGGTCCTTTGAAGTCCATGGACACTTCACCGATCAGCAACTCACCGTCTTCAATTTCGGCGTAGATGTCTAAACCAGAAGGAACACCAGATAGGTTTGCTTCTTCAAATAAAAACATTTCAAAAGCAGACTCGTCGGCTTTTAATCGCCCGTCTTGGATCGTGAACAAACTCGTAGGAAGCTTTAAAGTAGAACGTTGGATATTGGGTTGGCTTGACTCAAATAACTCAGGTCTATTCAGGGTGATGCCTGTCACTGAGAAGAAAAGAACAACGAACAGAAGTGCCATTGAAATATAAACATGAAGTCGACGAGCCCATGATTGAACCGCCCTACTTTTTAACGACATACAAACCAATACCTATAAATTTTATGGCGTCAATTTAGTTGATAATCATTCTTATTGGCATTCAATTTACATTGTTTACGTTTGCCGAGCGGCGTAAGGAAATTTACATAACATTACATGGGAAGTAATCGTACTGTATGCATATTCTTGCTAACTTGTACTAAAGGGAATGAATAGCTTGCATTTGAGGTCATCGATAGTCAGGTCAAACCTCAAAAAATCTCAATATCAACATGCTTGATTGAGGTTGGTTTAAGATAGCAGTTGTGGCTTTAAGGATAGAAAGTTGGGACTATTTAAGCTTCGTGACTATTAATCTTCGGAGCTATTTGATTTTTGGAACATTTTGAAGATCTTACACAAACGGTGGACTCTTCGGTTGATGCGGTTTGTTAAATACAGACTAATAACCGATTTAACGATAGCTAATTAGGCTTAAAGGGATTTTGAAATGCGTATTATTGTTTTGGCTTTTACAGCGCTCGTAACAGCGTGCAGTAGCCAAATGAGCAACACCGAAGAGCACGTCCAAGAATACATCGGTTCAGACATAACCGATGTACAAGAGCAGTATCTAACCGAACGCTCACGTCCTATCAGCTTTTGGGCATCTCGAAACTATGCTTGGGTTGAAACGAAGAAACCACTAGATAATGGTTACACTTTACATGCCTTTAAGAACCCTTATCGAGACTGCACCATTAACTGGGTCGCTAACACCAGTGGCGCAATTCAAAGTGCAACGCTTAGTGGCACGATGTGCGAGCCTTAATCAATCCATTCCAATCGAACAATAACGCTAGATGAGCTAAAGTCCCAAGATGGGCTTAAGTCGCCTAAATTAAAAAGGGTGTCATTTGAACGATCAAATGACACCCTTTTGCTTTTGTTGGTTCTTATGTGCTGTTCTTGTCTTCTGTTTGCGATGAGCGGTTAGACGTTTCCGTTATCACTAACCGTTCTAAGCTGAGTCAGGTATTTAATCCAACCTTTCGCCTCAGAAGATGGCTCAATGTTGTTCGCACGCTTGGCTTGAGCAAGGGCGTTATCAAGATTCTTTAACTTGTACCATGAACGCACTTTTGCTAACGCAACATCGGCTTGTTTGTTTTTGTCTTTCACTTTATCTAAAACAACCAGAGCTCGGTCGTAGTAACCTTGCTGAACCAATAGTTGAGCCACATTCCAATGATACTGAGTGTCTTTTTTAGACGCTAACGTCCACACTTCAATCGCATTGTCCCACTCTTTCGCTAGCTGCCAGTAGGTTGCTTGCTCTGCTAGAAGTTGAACGTCGCTGTTCGCATCATCTAGCTTACTAATTTCTTGTGCTGCGCGCTCTGGAATACCACGTTTCGCGTAAAGCTGTGCAAGCAAGCGGCGATCTGAGTTCTTCAGATCAACACCTTGTAAATCAGCCAGTGCTAACGTGTTCAATGCATCGCGATTACGTTCTAGTCTTAACTGAATACCCACAAGTTGACGCCACCAGTTATCTTTCTCTGGTTGAAGTTCAATCAGGCTTTCCAGTGTAGGAATCGACTGTTTCCACTGCTTTAACTGAAGCTGTGCGCCCAGTTTTAGCGATAGAGGTGATAACTCTGGTTTTGAATTGAACTTGTCGTGATTACCGATGGCCACTAGGACTTTCGACCAGTTTTCAATTTGGTATTCAGCTTGTGCAATTCGCATCCAAAGCGTGTCTTTCTTTTCCTTTTCAGGCGCTGTTTTCACTAACTCGTAGTAGTGCGGAAGCGCGTTTTTGAACTGCTGATCATTTAATAACAGATCAGCAAGCATACGCTTCGTTATCCAAGCTTGTTCATCCACCAGTAAATTGGTATCGACGGCGTATGTAAGCTGCTTAATCGCCGCGTCGGTTTTGCCATCTTGCCAGTAAAACACACCCAACATACGAGCTACGTATGCTTTGTCGTAACCTTTAGAAAGCTCTAAACCTGCAAGTACATCAATTGCCTGTTTAACCTGTTCATCTTGAGCAAGCTTATGCGCCTTTTGAACACGAATGGCAGTATATTGAGATAGCTCTTGCGCTTGTGTTGTAAGGGGCATTAACAACAAGCCCACTAATATCCATATCTGTTTCATCATTTTGCCAACTTAAACTCTAGTTTCACGGTTTGACCAACCTGAGCTATCGCTTTTCCATCAACGACTTTCGGTTGATATTTCCATTTTTTAAGTGCTCTCATCGCTTCACGTTCAAACATACGACGTGGGTTTGCGTCAGTGACTTGAATGTCAATTGGGCGTCCCGTTTCATCGATGGTAAAAGACATAATCACATGGCCTTCAGCGCCACGCTTCAGCGCTTTAGCTGGGTAACGAGGTTCTACTCGATACAGAGGCATTGCCTGTTGGTTTGACCCAAAATCAGAAAATGTCGGAGCGTTAATCGCTAGGCCGTCAATCGATGTATTCAAATCCAAAGAAGGCAGTGAAGACATCGAATTCAGAGGCGTAACTTCAGCTTGTGACTGAGACGTTTGCGCTTTCGGTGGCGGCTCTGGCATTTCTGGTTTTTCAGGGACTGCACGTTGTCTTCTTTGGACTTCTTGTTCTTGTTCCACCATGACCATGTTGAAACTTAACGTCTCACTGTTGTCCGGTGAACGTTGGTGGCCATTATCGACCATCCAAGCCATAAAAGAAAACAGAGCTAAGCCCAGAGCACCCGCTAGCGGTAAAGCAAGAAATAGGCGAATCATTTATGAAGATCCTCCAAGATCATCGCTTTTCAGCAGCAAGCGCGATGTTTTTAACACCCGCACCTTTAGCGGCGTCCATCACTTTAACAACCGTACCGTTGTAAGCGTGTTCATCCGCTTGAATAACCAAAGAAGCATCAGGTTGTTCTAGCAACAAGTGTTCTAACGTTGCTTGGACACGTTCAACATCAACAACACGTTTATCGATGAAGATGTCATTCGCAGAAGTAATCGCAACAAAGATGCCCGCATCCTTTTGGCTTACTACGTTAGACGCTTGTGGGCGATTGACTTCAACCCCTGATTCACGAACAAATGAACTGGTCACAATAAAGAAAATAAGCATGATAAATACAATATCAAGCATCGAAGTAAGGTCTATTTGAGCCTCTTCGTTTTTTGAATGACGTCGACCGAGTCTCATCGTTGACTCCTTAAAGATTTTTCTAATTTCAATTCTAAGCGGTTACACACTTTCGCTAAACGAGCGTGAACAAACATGCCCGCTAATGCAGCAACCATACCCGCCATAGTTGGCAACGTTGCCAACGAGATACCTGAAGCCATCAATTTAGGGTCACTGCTTCCTTGAGTCGCCATGACATCAAAAACAGAGATCATACCGGTAACGGTACCTAACAAACCCAACATAGGACAAATAGCGACTAACAGCTTAATAAAGTTCAAGTTCTGGTTAAGTAAGATACTCGCTTGCCCTAACCAACCTTCACGAATGGCTTTGGCATGCCAAGAAGAGTGATCTTCTCTTGCATGCCACTTAGTAATCCAAGCTTGGCGCTGCTTTGGAAAGTAGAACGCAAGATAAAGCACACGTTCGACTACAAGCACCCAATAAACTAGGACGACAGCCGCGAGCCACCACAGGACGAAACCGCCCTGCTCCATAAAGCTTGATAAAGACAGCAGCCAGTCACTCGTTAACCAACTCGCTGGTAATAGAGAACCCGACAAAATATCCATTACGCAGCAGTCCCAACTGGTGAAACAACAGCTTTTGATTCAACCGTCTTTTCTGCCTGCTCAGCAACAAGACCAATACCTTGTTTCTCAAGAATATTACGAATATTTTCAGCCTGAGTGCTAAGAATGTTGTGTGCTAATAGCAGAGGCATTGCTGCAACAAGACCAAGTACGGTCGTTACCAGCGCCATCGAAATACCACCCGCCATCACTTTAGGGTCGCCATTACCAAACTGTGTGATCACTTGGAATGTTTCGATCATGCCGGTTACGGTACCTAGAAGACCTAACATTGGAGCAAGTGCCGCCAATAGCTTAAGCATCGATAAGCCTTTCTCTAAGTGAGTTTGTTCATCCACTACCGCTTCTAAAAGTCGTAGTTCTAATGCTTCAACGGTTTGGTTTTGCTCTTTATTGTAAACCGCAAGAACACGACCTAGAGGGTTATCACCTGCTTGCTCTGGGTTCTTAAGTTGAGCGCGAATTTTCTGGCGAGCGATAGCCAAAGAAATACCACGAACTAATGCGATGATTAAGCCAATTGCAAGCAAGCCAAGAATCACTTTACCAACCACACCACCCGCTTGAAGACGATCAGTTAGGCTTGGTGTTAGCGCTAGTTGCTCTAGCATGAACCCACGAGAAGGATCGACAACCACGTTAGACACGTCGCCATTCGCTAATGTAGATAGCGATGCTAAAGTTGGACCATTCGATGGTTGTTTCAGATACGCAATCGCATCTTCACGCTGAGTGTTCCAGCTAACATAGCCTTGGTCTGTTATTAGGCCGATTGAACCTAAGCGATAAGCGTCGACAGTTTGTGTATTGCCTTCACCATTGATGAATGCAATTTGAGATTTGCTAAGCTCAGAGCTCGCTTGGATCTGTTCAACCATGCTCATCCACAAACCGGTCAGCTGTGGCATTGAAGGCAGTGATTTAGCATCAATGATTTGATCAACAGTTGCAGTGTGTTCAGCGCGATCAACGCTGTTTACGGTTGAGCTAAGCTCTGCGCCTAGTTCTTTTGCGTTTTGACGAACGACACCGAACAGCTCACCTAAGCTACCGGTTTCTAAACGCAGCTTCTCTTCTAAGCGAGCAAGCTTGTTTTCGTTATCACTGAAGGTTTGAGTCAGAACATCTGTCGCACCTTGGATAGAGGTACGTTTCGCTTCAAGTTGCGCTTTGATCGCTTTCAGTTCTTGCTCTGTCTTTTTGAAATCAGCTTCACGCACTACGTTGTGAGAAGCTTGAGTGCGACTCTCTGATTTTGCTTTATTAACTAGCTGAGCAGTCGTATCAGAAGCTGAGAAAGCAGAAAATGAAATTGAAGTAATACAAAGCAATGCTGCTAATGGTTTTAAGTTCATTACTTAACCTCCGCAACAGTTAAAGAAACAGGTAAAGTAATGAGGCTTGGCGCCGCTTGTTGGCTTGCAATGTCGTAAGCTTTATCTAGCTCAGATTTCATTGAAGAATCTAGCTCCTGCCACTGATTTTGTGTTTGATTCCAAGACCAGTATTGGCTGCCATTTAAGTTACGAGCCACCAAAGAGATACGACCTAAGTGCAACACGTCTGCTTCAATCGCTCTGTCGCTGCTCAATGCAACACGGCCTTGGTAAGCACCGAGCTTGATGCCGTAGTCCATCTCGATTTGGTAAGCTTCTAGGATACGACGATACTTCTCAGCATCACTCACATCAGCGCGAGTCATCATTGCTTGCAGCTTTTCAACTCTTTCTAGACGTTGCTCTTTCCTGATTGGCACATCTTGCTCAACTAACTGTTGAAGGCCATCAATCATTTGGTACATCAAAGGCACAACACCTTGACGTGTGTATTTGATCTCGTCGATCTGCCCTTCAATGCTCTGAGCTTCTTGATTCTGGCTCTCAACCAATGCAGCAAGGTGATCGTGATAGATTTCTAGATTTTTCACTTCTTCTTGCAGTCGCTCAATCTCAGCTTGCAGCATTAACGTCGCTTGTGAGCTTTTATCAATAACCTTTTGGCTCGAAGCCGACGCGTTATTGGTCTTGTTTTGAATTGATTGAGCTTGATCCAAGCTGTTTGCCATAGAAGACGTTGCAACCAAACTGATGGCAAGCGCTAGGCTAGTTTTTAAAAGATTCATAATTGTAGTCATTTACTATAGAAGAAGGTCAAATACATTTTATTGATAAATACCATTATTGATAAGCACTCTCATTATCATTAAAAGTCACTCTCATTACTAGGGATATTTTTACTGAATAGCAGAATCACGAAAGGGGAAAGCCGAAACTTTCCCCTTAGTATTTAGGCTAACAATAGTACCCTACTAACAAATTAGTATTTTACCTGTAAAGTCGCCATGTAGTTACGGCCTTCGCCAATTACTACGTCTTCAGCAAACTGGTGTTTTGAAGACGTTGAACCGCCACCCGCTAGGTATTCTTTATCAAATACGTTCTCGACTGTTAGACGCGCTACGAAATCAAGAGAATCGTCGTACTTAAGCGTGTATGCAGCACCCATATCTACACGAGCGTAGCCGTCTTTCTTGAATGTGTTCGCGCTATCACCGTAACGAGAACCTTCGTAGATAAGACCTAGGTTCACATCCACTTCGTTTGTTGCTGCGTAAGTAGACCAAACGCTTGCTGCAAACTCAGGTACGTCTACAGGACGGTTACCTTCATATGTTTCATGGTTCGTGATTTCAGCATCTAAGTACATTGCAGAACCAGACATTGAGAAGCGCTCTGAAATAAAGCCTTGTGCGGCTAGCTCAGCGCCACGGTGAACTTGTTCGCCACCTTGTGTCTTCGTCCAATCGCCTGATGAAGTGTCTTCTACATCCATTGAAATGTTTTCTTGGGTAATATCGAATACCGCACCAGAAACGAATAGACGTTCGTCCATCAGTTCCCACTTAGTACCAACTTCGTAAGACACGCCCGTTGCTGCGTCAAGAAGTTCACCATCGTTGGTGTAGTTGCGGCTTCCGCTTGAAACAACACCTTGTGGTTCGAAACTTTCAGAATAAGAAGCGTAGATACTACCGTTTGATGCTGGGTGGTAAATTACGCCAAGCTTAGGTGCAACGTTTTCTTCTGCAACGCCATCACTTACTTTACGGTCGAAACGAGCGCCCGCAAGAACTTGCCATTCATCATTAATAGTAATCAAATCTTGGATGTAGAAGCCCCAAGTATCGTAAGTACTCATCTTACCTAGCGATGTTGGACCCACTGACGGCGCTGGTACTGTTGCATCTGGTACGTATTCAGCGCTGCTGAAGCGATCCATACCACGGTAATAGCTGTAGCCTAACCAGTTAGCACCGAATAATAGTTGGTGCTCTGTGCCCGCAAGATCAGCGGTTGTTGTTAGATCAACGTAAGCCGTTCTGAAACGCCATTTATCATGACGGTAGTTACCGCCTTGTGTCACAGTGCCAGTACCATCAGGATTCATATTTGAAAAGCTTGGGTAGCTTTCCATATCAATACGTTCGAAATCTTGGTAGTTGAAGCCTGTTTTTACTGACCATGTATCAGTCAGGTTAGCAGCAATATCAAAACCAACGTTCTCAACATCATTCTCGATCTGTGACCATTGTGCATCCCAGATGTGCTTGTCGCTACCTACTCGGTTGCCGTCTAGTGTGTATAGAGCGCCAGAATCTACGCTACCTTCGTCGTTAGTTTTGTCGTAATGAACAGAAACTGTCACGTCTTCAGTTACATCGTAATCAACGAATACACCACCAACAAAACGTTCTGTTTGTGGTTCAGTTCCGTCACCATAAGTTCTCCAAGAGCCGTAGCTTTCTTTAGATAGAATCGCGCGACCACGTAGAGTTTCAGCGTCGTTCAAAGCGCCACTTACGTCTACCGTTGTACGAGAATGGTTATTAGAACCAATATCTTGGCTAACACTTACTTGCGTATCGTAAGTTGGCTTTTTGCTTACCATGTTGATCAAACCACCTGGTGCAGAAATACCGTAAAGAAGACCAGAAGGTCCTTTTAGTACTTCAACACGCTCTAGCAGTTCGATTGGTTGACGGTAGTGAGACCAATGTTGCTGGCCATTTTTAAGGAAGCCCGAAGAGCTTTCTACCGAGAAACCACGTAGAGAGAAACGTTCACGGTTACGGCTTGTACCGCCAGCACTTACACTCGCGTCATTTTTAAGCACGTCACCAAGCGTTGTTGCACGCTGTTCATCGATGATTTGCTCATCGATTACTGAAACTTGTCCCGGAGTCTCTAATTGAGTCGCCTCCATGCGCATTGCAGTTGTGTTCGTGTCGGCTTTATAACCGTAGTCACGACCTTCAACAACCATATGCTCGTCTGTTTTTACTGTTTCTGCCAATACTGCTGGTGAAGCTAATACCGCGCCGATCACTAAAGCCAATGGGCTCTTTGAAAACATGTCCTTTACTCCGTTTTTATTCTTTTAGACGAGCACTTTGTTATTTATTCGATGTGCTCGCTGAACCGTTTCCGGTACCACTGAATTATTCCGAGAGAGAACATAAGTGATAACTATTACCATTTGCATTAAATTTACATTCTTTGCATTCGTAAAGTTTTGTAAAGGCGTGTCGGAGATTCGTTTTTATAAAGTTAAACAAAACCAATTCAATACAGATGGTTAGAGAGCATTTACGCTAAAAAGTGGTTATCGACGTCAAATCTTTTGAAACAGCGTTATTAGCTCGGCCTATTTAAGATGGCCAGATTGATAAGAAAATTATCTCTTCTTATTTACTACCTTTGAAACGGTAGTCTTATGTATAAAACTCTCGATAAATGTAAATTTATGGTGAATTGTTTTGTTTAGTTTTGTTTAATTGACGAAATTATCAGTGATTTTGATCACATCTATAATTCCAAACTCATTTTTTGTTTTTCGATTTGAACAACCGACTGCTAATCTCCTGCTCACTTTGAAAAGGTATCAAAGTTATAAATAATAAGGAGTGTTCTAAATGAATACCAAGAAACCTATGTCTCTGACTGGTCGAGTAATCCTCGGTATGGTCGTAGGTATATTAACGGGATTCGCCATTCAATCCCTTTTTTCAGACAGCGGATTTGTTAACAACTACATCGTTAACGGACTCTTTGAAGTAGGCGGACAAATCTTTGTCGCCAGTTTAAAAATGCTTGTTGTGCCTCTAGTCTTCGTTTCACTAGTGTGCGGTACAAGTTCTCTTAAAGACTTATCAACTCTTGGCCGTATGGGTGGCAAAACGCTTGCACTTTATATCGGTACTACTGCTGTTGCCATCACTCTAGCATTAACTATCGGTAACCTGTTCCAACCTGGAGCTGGTGCGGATCTTACTGCTGCGAGCTCTTTCAAATCAGCGGATGCCCCTTCTCTGGGCCAAGTAATCATCGACATGTTCCCAACCAACCCTATTCAGGCGATGGCTGAGGGCAAAACGTTACAAGTTATCGTATTTGCAGTGTTGTTTGGTATCGCAATCAGTGCGGCGGGCAAACCCGGTGAACGTATCGCTGCAGTTTTCTCTGATCTAAACGAAGTGATCATGAAGCTAGTTGCGCTACTAATGAACCTTGCTCCTTACGGCGTATTCTTCTTGATGGCGAAACTGTTCTCTGGCCTTGGCTTAGGTGCAATTTGGAACCTAGCAGAATACTTCTTAGTGCTTGCTGGTACCCTGCTGTTGCACGGCTTGGTGACTTACAGTGCGATGCTTAAAGGATTCACAGGTCTTAGTCCGATTACGTTCCTACGTAAGATGGAAGATGCAATCATGTTTGCATTCTCAACGGCATCTTCGAACGCAACAATTCCAGTAACAATGGAAACAGCTAAGAACCGCATGGGCGTAGACAACAAAGTCGCTTCTTTCACAGTACCACTAGGTGCAACTGTGAACATGGACGGCACTGCAATCATGCAAGGTGTTGCGACGGCGTTCATCGCGCAAGCGTACAACATCGACCTTTCAATGGGTGATTACCTAATGGTTATCCTAACGGCGACACTGGCGTCTGTTGGTACTGCAGGGGTCCCTGGTGTTGGTCTTGTTATGCTAGCGATGGTATTGAACCAAGTGGGTCTGCCGCTTGAAGGTATTGCTCTAATCATGGGTGTTGACCGCCTTCTTGATATGATTCGTACCGCTGTAAACATCACAGGTGATAGTGCCGTATCTATCATCGTTGCTAAGTCTGAAGGCGCTCTAGACGAGTCTCGCTTCAACGACCCAGCAGCAGGTGAGAAAGAAGAAGAAGTTAAGCTAGCTCACCAACAGGCATAGTCTCGCTTATCTGATGCTCTTGTCTTCAAGCTCAGGCGTAATTAATGGCTACGCCTAGCCCATACCAAAGCGCATAAAGAAAAACGCCACTGCAGATGCAGTGGCGTTTTTTATTCGGTATCGCTTAAGTCAGTACTACTGAGTTGGGACAGTTATCAATTTAAGGTAATTATCAATAGGGAAAGCTAATCACCGATTGGGAACATCAAGTTCACTCTCAATCCCCCACCTTCTCTATTCTCAGCGGTTACATGGCCATTCATCACACCCATCGCTTCTTTAACAATCGCAAGGCCTAGACCGTAACCGCCAGACTGTTTGTCTCGGGCTGATTCTATTCGTGTAAACGGGTCGAATATACCTGCAATCTTGTTATCAGGAATGCCATCACCGTCATCTTCTACAGATATGACACTGTAACGTTTATCTATGACCTGTTCATATGTCATCACGACAACATGAGCGTTCTCACCCGCGTATTTAATGGCATTCCCGACCAAGTTACCAATGACTCGAAGCAGTAGCCTCTCATCAACGTTCACCATTGATGTCGGCGTCTCTAGGGAACCAATCAAAGTTTGATTCGGTTTTAAATCGTTTTGCATCTGCGCGATCAACATCGAGCAATAGTGCTCTAGGTGCATTAAGCTTAACTTAGAGTCATAACGAGAGGTTTCTAAGCGGCTAAATTCAAGTATCTCACCCACCAGCTTATTCATCTCTTCTGTCTCATTTTCCATTCGTTCTAGCAAGCCAATGCTTTTATCATCAACCTTGCTGCGCAGCAGGTGCAGAGCGAGGTTTTGCCTTGCTAATGGCGTTCTTAACTCGTGTGACACATCACGAATCAAACGACGTTGCTTTTCAGCCAGAGATTTAATCTCAAAGGTCATATGATCAAAATCGTGTGCAAGCTCGTTGAATTCACGTGTGGTGGAGTTCAACTCCGACACCACACTGACCGTAAAGTCACCTTGAGCCAGTCTGCGGCTCGCTTCTCTCAATCTATCCAACGGTTGCTGCAGGCTTTTGGCCATGATAATCGAGAACAGAGACAATACGACTAACGCAATCAATGCTTTAAGCATATAGGAGTATGGCGCAAAAGATTTTGCGGGATGAAACTGGTGCGGTAGTTGGATAACCAGTGTTTTACCGTTATCCAGTGGTAGACCGAAAATCGGTTTACTCACACGATCACTAAGTTGGTGATCTAACGTTCTTAAGTATTTGAGCTTAAATTCAAAATGTGGGTGCATGTGACGATGTGTGATCGGACGATTGTCTTTATCGATGACGAACAGATAATACTGCTGAGCATTACCCCAGTCCGCAAGTTCATCCATGTCCCCTTCTTCAATCAACACATTCGCTTGGTAAGCAAGGTCGAGCATCTCCGCTTTAACCGATTCTGGGACTTTAAGCAGCGCTTTCATCAAGGCTCTTTCTGCTACCCCTTGCAGAATCAAAATACTCACCAGAATTACGGTCAGGTAACTGAACAGTTGGAAAGTGAGTCCGTCTTTGCGCTTAGCAATAAAATCAGGGCAACGCAGCAGTTTTTTACTCATGCTCCTACCGACTCTAGGTAACTGTAACCTTTACCACGAACGGTTTTAATATGTTGTTTAGACAAACCCGCCTGAACAAGCTTTCTACGTATATTGCTGATATGCATATCTAAATTACGATCAAAAGGACACAGTTCTTTCTTCAGTACATGGATTTGCAGATCAGATTTGGATACAACAATACCGTCATTTTTGACCAAATAATCAAGCAAATCTTTTTCAGTGCCCGTTAATGGCAAACGAGAGAGTTGCTCACACAAGCCGTGATTTGAGGAAGCTAAAGATTGTCTTTGGCGTTCAAAACCCACTCGGCGCAAGATCACCTTAATACGGGTTAAGAGTTCAGGAACATTGAAAGGTTTAGCGATGTACTGGTCGGCGCCTGCTTGGTAGCCATCGAGCATTGAGGCATCGTCGTTAAGTGCGGTTAGCATAAGAATGGGAGTAGCAAAACGCTGACAGATACGTCTTGCTACTTGAATGCCGCTTAGGTTCGGAAGCATTACATCGAGTAGAACCAAATCGACAGGATGAGTTTGAATAAACTCAAGCGCGGATTCACCGCAATGAACAGTATCAACGTGATACCCCTCATTTTCTAACACTTCACCCAGTAATTCACACAACTGAATATCATCATCAACAACTAAAACGCGAGACATTACACACACCGATAAATAAGAACTGTTTGCATTCTAATTATCGTTATTATTGATTTCAATTATAAAGTGCTCGATTTCCTCTATAGAAGAAAATCTTTTTCAATCGGTACAAATTTTGAGGCAGAATCGATAAGATTTTGAGCAGTTAATCCCGGAACACCATACACTTCAACAGGTTTGCCAAAACGTTCTTTGATTCGCTCTACAAGGATTTCGAAATCACCGTCTCCTGATACCAAAACAATCGTATCAACCGTCTCAGCAAGTTCTATCGCGTCTAACGCAATACCCACATCCCAATCGCCTTTTGCACTGCCATCTCGACGCTGAATAAACGGCTTTAATTTCACATTAAAACCCACACCACGAAGGATATGGTGAAATTGACGCTGCTTTGGATCTTGGCTTGAGATTGCGTAAGCATTAGCTGCAACAACGTTACGCCCTTCCGTGGCAACATACCAAAACTGGTTATAGTCGAAGTTAGAACGGTATTTGTCGCGCGTCGTGTAGTAAACGTTCTGAACGTCGACCAAAATTGCTATGTTTTCCATAAATTCATACCTTTAGATTTTCCGTATACCCTATTCTATTCAATTGTAAAATGCGAGCCGCTTTACTCAATAAAAATGAACCTGCCAGCTATCGTTAACGTAAACCTAATATCTTTAGCGTAAAGCTAAGTGTCTTTAACGTAATCCTAACTATGCTTACTGTAAGTGGATTTGTTTTGAACGTTTCTTAGGTGGTTCTGATCTTCACCTTATTCTTTGCGTAGCATTCAAATCGTACTCAGGCTTAGAGCTTTTAAAGGGAGGTTGGCAATGCTGCACCGACAAACACACTATTCGAACGTAAGCATCGACACAACCAAAACGGTGCAAACTTCAAATCAACCATCAAACTCTGGTATCTGGTTTAGTTTGTTTAAACTACTGACCATCAGCACGGTATTAATCATGAGCTTAACCATCAATTCTGTACTCGCCTACCCCGCCTATTCTCACTCAAAGCCTTTGCCGCACCGCAGTGTTATTTATTTCGCTCCAAAGGAAGATACAGTCGTTAAAGAGTTTCTGAATGAAGTTTTGCTCAATAACTGTCAATTAGATGAGCGAGATGTCGTCATTATGGTGATTGCCGAGAGTGGATACACAGTTCCGACTTGGCTAGAAGAAGAGTTTAACTTAGAGGCAGTCACTAGCATTTACGAGATCCCGAAAGGATCTCACACTGCTGTTTTGATTGGTAAAGACGGAAAAGAGAAGCACCGGTGGAGTGGCAAAACAGATTGGAAACAGATCACCAATATCATTGACGAAATGCCGATGCGCCAACAAGAAATGCAGCGACAAGGCAGCCGCTGCAGTATTTGATTCTTGCTGAGCTCAGTAGTGGCTTAGAGAACTAACTAGAAGGTCAAACGATTAAGCTTGCTTGTTAAACCAAGCAAGTTTTTCATGGAGCTGAGCCACGCTGCCTACAACAATCAGCGCTGGGCTCTTTGCGACGCTAGCAAGATCAGCCAAATCACGTAACCCACCTCTAAACACCTTCTGTTCTTGGCGCGTACCGTTTTCGATGATCGCAACCGGCATATCCGCTCGCATACCGTTATCCAGTAAGTTTTTCTGAATGTTCGGACTCTCTTTCAAGCCCATGTAAAACACGATCGTATGGTTGTGCTGAGCAAGAGATTGCCAGTCAATATCTTCGCCATCTTTCTTCAAGTGACCTGTAATAAACTGCACGCTTTGTGCATGATCACGGTGCGTCAACGGAATGCCCGCATAAGCCGTTGCGCCTGCAGCTGCTGTGATGCCCGGAATCACTTCAAACCTCACGTCATTCTCAGCTAACGTTTCACACTCTTCACCACCACGGCCAAAGATAAACGAGTCACCACCTTTTAGGCGTACTACGTGCTTGTTCTCTTGCGCTTTAGTGACCAACAGTTGGTTGATCTGATCTTGCGGTACACAGTGATGATCAAGCTTTTTACCCACATACAGCATTTCTGCTTCTGGGTTAGCCATCGCTAAAATATCTTTTGATACCAAGCGGTCATAAACCAACACGTCTGCTTGTTGAATCACTCGTGCGGCTTTTAGCGTAAGTAAGTCTGGGTCGCCCGGACCTGCACCTACCAATGAAACAAATCCTTTGTTTACTTCTTTAACATTCGATGACGATACTTCTGACATTCTGCGCTCCGAAGGTTTGCTTGTTTTATCTCAAGCTTAAATCTATGTGATAAGTCACTGTATTCATGATGACTTATCCAAATCCTTAACCCTTAGACTATCAGGTGTTGTTATAAATATTCAGTCTAAATACTAACGAAGATAGAAGTAATTATAACAAAACAGTCTATTGCGAGTAATTTGCGCAATGATATAAGGGCTTTCGAACTAAAAAAGCCCCAAACATGTTGTTGGGGCTCTCAATCTCATACTAAATTACGTTTCACCCTATTTAGGATTACTTAGCACCTAGAGAAGGCGCAGTTTTAGCGTGAGTTAGGTATAGAGGAACACACGTCATTAGTAGACCACCAACGATGTTACCTAGGATTGTTGGGATAAGGTTGAAGTTCAACCATGTCGCGATACCAAAATCAGCGCCAAGAATCATACCTAGTGGGAATAGGAACATGTTTACTACTGTGTGCTCAAATACGAGTGCGAAAAAGATGAAGATTGGGAACCACATCATTGCTACACGGCCAGACACTGTGCGTGCAGTCATGTTACCAATCACACCTAGACATACCATAAGGTTACAGAAGATGCCGCGTACGAAACACGTGATCCATCCGTCCATACCCATGTTTTCAAAACCTAGGCTACGACCCGTAGAAACAGCAATGAACTTTTGAGCAACAGCGTTTGGTTCTAGAGAGAAGTTACCTGTTAAAGAAACAGCAACTAGGAAAGCAACAATCAAAGAACCGATAAGGTTACCAAGACCAACAATACCCCAACAACGTAGGATACGACCCCAAGTGATACCTGGGCGGTTGTCGAATTTCGCTAAAGGTGCAAGGCCGAAAACGCCAGTTACTAGGTCATAACCCATTACACTTAGAATCACGAAGCCAACTGGGAACACAAGCGCGCCAACAAGGCCAATACCGGTTTGAACCATTGCTGTAATAGCAACAACAACCGCTAGAGAAAGAATGATACCAGCCATAGTGCTTCGAATCAGAAGATCGCGAGTACTTGTTTTCGTTTTCGCTTCACCCACATCAATCATCGTTTGAACGAATTCAGCTGGTTTGTAATCAGGAGACATAAGGTTGTCCTTAAAAAGTTTAAATTAAAAGTTAAAATTGGATAGGAAAAGGCTCTAGTTGCCGAGTTAAGGCAATATCGAGAACTAGAACCCTTGAACTATCAAATCTTATTCATCCGAAGATTAAGCAGAGATTTCTACAGCGCCTTTGGCAACACGAGCTTTATACGCTTTCACGTTAAAGTTCTCGTCTTCCATGCACACACCTGTTGCTAGGTTAAAGCGTTGCTTCTTAAGTGGGCTTGCCACCCAAAGCTCTTCTTTGTGCTCAACAATCAAACCACGTGATAACACGTTAGATTGGAAGTATGGGTCTGTGTTGCTAATCGCGAATACTTCTTCAGCCTTCGTTGGGCGGAAGATAGCTACTTGCTCACCACCAACCAATGCACAAACACCTGTACCTGGGATAATGTCTTCGATCTTACAAACTTTGGTAAATGCCATGATGTCGTCTCCCCTTAAACAGATTCTACGTGAATGATGTCGCCCTGATGCCTTGAAGTAATGGCTTCAGGGTGTTTCTCAGTGAATGTTGCTGGACGGTGTTGTTCACGGCCATCTTCAACAAACACAACGTTATCATCACGGTCATCAGCATTGATGAAGTGTGCGAAGCGCTTAAGTTGAGCCTCGTCGTTGATTGTATCTGTCCATTCACAAGCGAAGTTATCAACTAGGCCAGAAATGTCAGTTTCAAGTTGGTCATTGATACCAAGCTTGTTGTCTACAATCACTTCACGTAGGTAATCAACACCACCTTCTAGGTTGTCCATCCATACCGAAGTACGTTGTAGTGGCGCAGCCGTACGGATGTAGAACATCATGAAACGGTCGATGTACTTGATTAGCGTTTCTTGGTCTAGGTCGCTTGCCAGTAAGTCTGCGTGACGAGGTTTCATACCACCGTTACCACATACATACATGTTCCAACCTGCGTCAGTCGCGATAATACCTAAGTCTTTACCTTGAGCTTCAGCACACTCACGAGTACAACCAGACACACCAAACTTCATCTTATGAGGAGTACGGATGCCTTTGTAACGGTTCTCGATCATCACGCCTAGGCCAACTGAATCTTGAACGCCGTAACGACACCAAGTAGAACCTACACATGTTTTCGCCATACGAAGTGCTTTTGCGTAAGCTTGACCAGTTTCGTAGCCTGCAGCGATTAACTTCTTCCAGATTGCTGGTAAGTCATCTTTTTGAGCACCGAACAGACCAATACGTTGTGCGCCCGTGATCTTGGTGTACAGGTTGTATTCAGCAGCAACATCCGCAAGAACGCTTAGCGCTTGTGGTGTTACTTCACCACCCGCCATACGAGGGATAACAGAGTAAGTACCGTCTTTTTGCATGTTACCTAGGAAGTTATCGTTGGTATCGTGCAGCTTCACTAGCTCAGGCTTAAGGATGTGCTCACCCCAGCAAGAAGCAAGGATAGAACCCGCTAGAGGCTTACATACTTCACAGCCGTAGCCTTTACCGTATTTCTCTAGTAGCTCATCGAACGTTTTGATTTCTTCAATACGAATCAGGTGGAAAAGCTCTTGGCGAGAGTAAGCAAAGTGCTCACACACGTCGTTCTTCACTTCTACACCAGCTTTAGCAAGTTCAGCGTTTAATACTGAAGTCACAAGTGGAATACAACCACCACAACCCGTACCTGCGCCTGTTACTGCTTTGATATCACCAATGGTGTGGTGACCTTCAGCAACCGCTTGAGCAATCTTGCCTTTCGTTACATCGAAACAAGAACAGATAACAGCAGACTCAGGAAGAGAATCAGCGCCAAGTGTTGGCTTTTCAGCACCAGCGTGAGCAGGAAGAATCAATGCATCTGGGTGTTCTGGTAGGTCGATTTCGTTCAGCATTAACTGAAGAAGATCACCATAATCAGACGTATCACCTACCATCACTGCGCCAATAAGCTTCTTATTGTCTTCAGAAACGATGATACGCTTATAAACTTCTTGCTCTTCGTTTTGGTAAACGTAGCTCTTACAGCCAGGAGTGCGGCCGTTTGCATCACCGATAGAACCTACTTTCACGCCTAGAAGCTTAAGCTTCGCAGACATGTCCGCACCTTCAAATGTGCTTTCGTTACCAACAACATGGTCAACAGCAACAGTCGCCATTTTGTAGCCAGGAGCAACAAGGCCGTAGAACGTTTGGTTCCAAGACGCACATTCACCGATAGCGTAAATATCTTTATCAGTCGTTTGACAGTGATCGTTAATCTCGATACCGCCACGAGGTGCAATACCTAGACCCATTTGACGAGCAAGTTTGTCTTGTGGGCGAATACCAGCAGAGAATACGATGAAATCAGTTTCTAGCTCTGTACCGTCTGCAAAACGCATTACGTTACGAGCTTCAGTGCCTTCAGGAGCAATCTCAAGCGTGTTCTTACTTGTATGTACGTTTACGCCCATACGTTCGATTTTTTGACGAAGTTGGTTACCACCCGCTTGGTCAAGTTGCTCAGCCATTAGCTTAGGAGCAAACTCAACAACGTGTGTTGTCACGCCAAGTGCTTTTAGTGCGCCTGCCGCTTCAAGACCAAGTAGACCGCCACCAACTACCACACCAGACTTTGAGTTCTTAGCCGTTGCTTCGATAGCTTTCAGATCTTCGATTGTGCGGTAAACGAAACAGTCTTTACCTTCGTTGCCTTTAATTGGCGGTACGAATGGGAAAGAACCGGTAGCAAGGATAAGTTTGTCGTATTGAATTTCACGACCAGTGCTTGAGTAAACCGTTTTCTTTTCACGGTTAACGTTAATAGCACGTTCGCCGATCAGCATATTGATGCCATGTTTCTCGTAGAAGCCTTCTTTAACTAAAGAAAGTTCGTCTGCAGTGTGGTGTGAAAAGTAAGAAGAAAGGTGTACACGATCATAAGCTACACGTGGTTCTTCACAGAACACCGTGATGTCCATGTTTGCAACATCTGTCTTCTCGACTAAATCTTCGATATAGCGATGGCCGACCATCCCGTTACCGATTACGACTAGCTTCATCTTGCTCATAAGAATTCCTGAAGGTTATATATTTCTTAACTGAGCGAATAATGAATTATGAAAGAAAATGAAAATATGATGTAAATCAATTACGAAATCGAACTACCCTAAAGGGGTAGGACAAAAGAGGTAGATCTGCTGATTTATCATACGAAGCAAACGAATAACCGTAGGTTTAATAAGGTTTAGCGGGGTTTTATATACACTTTCGTGCAGTAGATAAGATGTTGTAAATTTTCACATTAGGTTAGCAGTAACGCAGTTAAATAACAATCATTTTCATTTGCGTGTGAGTTTACGATAAACAAAATTACTCATACTCCTCATTAATGAAAAAGTATGAGTAATTATGAAGTTCTAGAAAACGCAGTTCAACAACCGACAAAAATCTATAGTTAAACTCTGTTAGGTGTCTAGCGAACAATATATCTAGTGAGCAAGAGGTGATAACAGCTCAGGGTTAACCACCAAGTTTCTCACACCGTGGGCGTGATCTTCGTTGAAGTCATTGCCTTCACACCAGCTCCCCACTGTCGCGATGTTTACTTTCGCTACTTGTGGACGAACGCTCCATGTTACTTGGAAAGGTGAACCTTGCTCATTATAACCAGGACCCGTTGTAGAGCCTGCGTATTGAATCGCTGAGCCCGTATCTTGTGGGATGTTTGGCGCTTGGTGTAAGCCGTTCACTTTTGAATGTTTAGCGAGCGCTTCAAAGTCGAGTGCTTTGTCGTCATTCACTAATACGTAAACTTGGGTTTCTACACGCAGTTGCGGGTTGGTAATCGCGTCGTTAAAACAAGCGCCCAATGTTTCACCCGGTTCAACTTGCGCGGTTGAATAAACATAGTGAACTTCAATGGTGTCACCCGAATGCAAAGAACCATGATCGCTCGGACAAACCTTGCCCTCAAATGGTTTCAGCTCAGCAGAACTCAACTTGCCTGTGTATTTAAAGCCACTCTGGAATCCCTTACCATCACCATTGCCAGCGTATTGAGTAAACTCGCCGCCTTTGTGCTCAGCGTTCTTATGGAAGTGAATATTACATAGGTTCATTGCTGTTGAATCAGGGGCATCCGAAAACAGCCTGGTATTTGTTCCTTTCAATGAACCCAAATCTCGTGGGGCTTGCGGGCCAAAACCTTGCCCGTGGGTGTTTTCAGAAAGCTTCGCTCTTTGCTCTGCGATAACACCATCTGATACAGACTCATGGCTCGTGTCTGATGCATTTGCATGAGCTGACAACATCACCATCGCGACACTTAAAAACACACTCTTATTCTTCATTTTTCTTCCCTAGAATATTGATAACTAAACCTAACCGCACTTAACAGCAAACATCTTACTATGCTCGTAAGTGAATATAAGATTTGTCTTTGTAAGATTAGATTTCATTGCTTACTTTGGGATGAGTATTAGAACCCTTGATGCATATAACAAGTCAAACAGGGTAAATTCGGCGAGTCCCTTCCAGAACTAATAATTTCCTATTTTCGTTAACCGTCGCCTGACTCAAACGCTCAGATGAGTAAACACGATTCTTAGTTAGAACGGTGGCCAGATTTAGAAGATCAAAAAAGGCGAACCACTTGGCTCGCCTTTACGTCTCATTCTATCTATTAGGTTGGCGTTCTTGGTTAACGGTTTAACCATTTCCGGTGGCAAATATCCCAAACGTCATGACGTTCAATGTATCTGTCACGCCCTCTAGTGATTTAATCACGGTCTTAGTCGGTTTGTTATGACGAATAAAATAGCTTCCGATGCCTTTTTCACCGCCACTCTTAGCATCGCTTTCCGTTGTTTCTGTCGCTGCTATTTGGGAGGGTTCCACAGGTTCTGGCTCTGCATTGGCGTGAGTTATCGTGTCTTTATTTGAATCAAGGTTTGAGTTTGATTCATGATCAGTTATTGGTTGATGATTAACGAACGACTCATGGGAAGATTCAAGGTTGGTCTCAGCACTTGTATCAATTGCAACATCGACATTGCGCTCTTCTTCCAAGCTTTTCGACATTGCGTCTTCGTTGCTCAATGTATTGTCGTCTAGCTGATTATTACTCGTGGAAGAACAAGCTGTTAAGAAAAACAGGCTAACGATGAATATGAGTAAGTTTCTCATCATAGTGATAAAGCACGAATTAATAAAACATTGTTCGATTGTAATTCATTTGATTGACTACATCCAGCACCAAGCAGCGTAAAAGTGAAATGTCATGTTCTTGAAGAGTAAACAAAAGCGTACGATTTCAGGCCTAGAACTGATAATTCGAGACTTCAATCAGGTTGCCATCAGGATCTCGGATATAAACAGAGACAATTTTTCCTATTGCACCTGTTCGTGGTACGGGCCCTTCTTCTATCACGACGCCTTGCGCTTGGATATGTTCGACAACTTCAGCAATTGGTGTATTGGTAACAAAGCATAGGTCTGCACTTCCGACCTGAACACGCCTTGCCTTTGGATCGAACTCGCTGCCACTTAGGTGTAAATTGATCTTCTGCGTCCCAAATGACAACGCTAACCTGCCCTCACCAAATTCGATGGGCTTCATTCCAAGCACCCGTTGGTAAAAGTCGACCGTAACTTGTAAATCACTCACGGTTAATACCAAATGATCCAACTGACTGATTTCCATCATTACCTTCCTGTAACTAAGAGTGATAAGGGCTTATTGGCGGTGACTAGGCTTTGTTAGGTGAACAATGTCATTCGGCAACCCACATAACTCATAACAGACATGTAGGTTGGAATGACTTAACTTAGCCTTCGCGCTTACTGAGCGTGTAGGAAACTAAACTATCATCACCTACCTTGAACACCCAAACATTCTCGCCATCTACAAATTGAAATTGATTGGTTGATTCAGTCGGCTTTAATTTACCAATAAATTCAGACAATACTGGCCCGTTGATAATAAAGCTTCCTTCTGAAATATTCGCATCCAGATCGCCCTTTCACTCTCCCGCCGTTTGGCCCGTCACAGATACAACCAGTGCTAGATAATATTTAGACCAAAGACGTTTTTTACATCGAACAATACCTTTTGCATTCTTTCCCTAGAGACTTGGGTGCCATTGCGTAAAATTTCGATGAGTTGCGCTTTATCATCCAGTAACTCTGATCTTCTTTCACGAATAGGGCGAAGCATCTCTTGTAAGCACTCTTCCAACACTTTCTTAGTTTGTCCATCGCCTAGCCCACCTCTTTGATAATGCTCCTTTAGTTGACTGACATAGTTAGCGTCTGTGTGAAAAGCATCAAGATAAGTGAACACGATATTGCCTTCTACTTTGCCTGGGTCTTCAATTCGTAGATGATTTGGATCGGTATACATGGATTTAACGGCAGCTCTGATCTCTTTCTCTGTCGCACCAAGATTAATGGCGTTACCCATCGATTTAGACATCTTACTTTTACCATCGGTACTAGGGAGGCGAGATGCATTGCTGAGAAGTGGTCTGCATTCATTCAAGATTGGTTTGCCAGCGAGCGAATTAACCTTTCTTACAATCTCATTGGTTTGTTCTAACATCGGCAGTTGATCATCACCGACAGGCACTAAAGTCGCGTTGAAAGCGGTGATGTCTGCCGCCTGTGAGATGGGATAAGTGAGGAAGCCTGCTGGAATTGAACGTCCAAACTCTTTGTTCTGAATTTCGCTTTTGACCGTTGGATTACGTTCCAAGCGAGCGATAGAAACAAGATTGCTGTAAAACATGGTGAGCTCAGCTAACACCGGCAACTGTGATTGCAGACAAATCGTGGTCTTGGTCGGATCGATACCCACCGCAAGATAATCAGCGACCACATTCAGAATATTGGACGAAACCTTCGAAGGATTATGGGCATTGTCGGTAAGCCCTTGCATGTCGGCAACCAATATCGTTTGGTCGTGAATATGCTGCAAAGAAACTCTTTGTTTAAGTGAACCGACGTAATGACCCAAATGCAAAGGCCCAGTTGCTCTATCGCCAGTCAGAATGATTTCAGGCTTGTTGGTATAGCTGTTGCTGTCGATATGGCTGTTTGAGTTGGTATTCATGGTGTATCTCCAAGTTAGAAAGGCTACTGGAGATAAAAAGAGGCGACATTTTTGATGACATTCTTAGCTACCGTCCAGCAGCTAAAGAATGTGAGTATTCCGTGCTGCTCTGTTAAGAGCACCACCAAAAGAAAATTGAAGTTGAAGCAGAATTAAATTTCATGGTTAAAACCTATCAACAATACAGACGAGCGACAACTGTTATTTACGCGCACCAAGAAAATAGGTTTTAAGATTAACAGGTTATAGGCTTAATCTTTACTGGAACACAGTTCAGTGATTCGGTCACACATAGCTTGGTTGACTGTGAAGTGGGTGTTGAGGAATGCTAGTTGGGCAAGTGCCGATTCAGCGGTGCGCTCGTAGCCTTGGGTAAAGGTTGGTAGCAATTGGGCAAACTTAGGGAAGCGTGCTTCTAGCCTTCTATCCGACATAAATTCATCAACGAATTCAGGCTCAGAATGCTCAGTTTGATCCACAAGATCAATCAAACGATCGAGTGCGTAAGATTGAACGAACCGACTGCCCGACAGCTTTTCGCCTCGGTTATAACGAGACATACCCACATAAAGATTGGTTAGAGCCTCACCAATGATCCACTCTTGGGCGTTTGCGTGTGCTTCGCCTTTTGCTGGTGGAACACAACACTGCGTATCAAATTCAGGTTGCTGCCAAACAATACGACCTTCAGCAAATGGAATATGCGCTAACTCGTGTGGTTCAAACACCGCAAACTCACAAAAGATTCCGTCAGCGTACAGGACTTTATAGCCATCGACGGTGTTCCTTACGGCATAGTCGATTGGGTGAATGTCTGAGAGCCAATGCAAGCTGTCTAAGAAATACTGCTTGTGCCCTGTTTGCACTATCGCGAAAAAATCGACATCTGAATACTGATCAAGTCGTTCTGTTTCAATACCTACTGAGCCCAACCCCAGCAAAGCATGAGCCTTACCCGATGCTTCTAAAGACTCCCCAATCGCATCTAAACGCTGGAGTAATTTTTCTGGTGTGTTTATGTGTCTTGTCTGCATCACTTTATCCGTTTGCATTGCTCAATCCCTATCAAGTTGAATGCCACTCAACCTAACTGATAGTTAGAACATCTAAGAAGCTTAATTTATAAAATGTGTGTTTTGGATAACGATCTGCGCAAGTTATTGCTTCATTTAAACTCATAAATCATCCACCAGAGTCCGACTTTCTATCCGATTTACATCGAAGACTTGGCTAAATACGCTGTCATTTCTTGTGGTGGCACCATGCCTCCGCCTGTCGCCCACACAAGGTGTGTTGCATTCGCTAGCGTCGACTCATCAATCTGTAGGCGAGCTAGGTACTCACTATTTTGCTCAACATGAATCGCACCCGGCATGCCCGCTAGCGCTGAAGGCTCAAGTTGAATGCTCTCTGCTTGATTCAGTTCACCTAACAATTGGTACATGCGTTCATCGGTTAATGTGTAATAGCCATCAAGTAAACGCTCCATCGCGCGACCCACGAAACCTGAAGCCCGACCCACCGCCAAACCGTCTGCGGCGGTGAGGTTATCGATACCAAGATCTTGCACCGCTATCTCATCATGCAAACCGGTATGAACACCCAACAGCATGCAAGGTGAATGGGTCGGTTCAGCAAAAATACAATGGACATGGTCGCCAAAGGCCATCTTCAAGCCAAATGCCACACCACCGGGGCCACCACCTACTCCACATGGCAAGTAAACAAATAACGGGTGTTCTTTATCTACTGAAATGTGTTGTTGCTCAAATTGCTGTTTGAGCCTTTGCCCTGCCACCGAGTAGCCAAGGAACAGGGTTTGCGAGTTTTCATCATCAATGAAAAAGCATCGAGGATCTTGCTCTGCCTCTTTGCGACCTTGTTCTACTGCAACGCCATAATCTTGTTCATACTCAACAACGTTGACGCCATGCTCACGAAGTTTGCTTTTCTTCCAAGCTCTCGCATCTGCCGACATATGAACAGAGACAGTAAAGCCCAATTTGGCACTCATGATACCGATCGACATGCCTAGATTGCCTGTGGAGCCAACCGCAATGCTGTATTGTTGGAAGAAGTCACGAAACTCAGGTTCGAGCAACTTACTGTAGTCATCGCTCTCACACAGTAACCCTGCTTCAATCGTAAGCTTCTCGGCATGCGTTAGTACTTCATAAATACCGCCACGCGCTTTGATTGAACCTGAAATCGGTAAATGGCTATCTTTCTTCATCATCAAACGCCCTTTAATAGGATGCTGATAATGCGCTTCCAATACTGCTTTCATAGATGGAATGTCAACAAGCTCTGACTCGATGATGCCATTGGTCATTTGAGTTTCCGGAAACGCTTTAGCTAGATAAGGAGCAAACCTTTGTAGCCTCATGCTCGCATCGTGAATATCTTGTTCGCCTAATTCCACATAGGGTAAACCTTGCTCCAAAGTCGTGATGTTTGGGTTAAACCAAGTCACTTCATCGAGTGCAGCTAATCGTTGAAGCAGTGGGAAATCTGAGATGAGCTTGTCGATATTCAATACAGTCATGGGTGACCTTTTCTGGCTAAGCGCATACAGCGCTGGTTCAATCAATAGTAAACCTATTTAAACGGTATTTTGGTGTTTGTTCAACCGACGAAAAATCACACTTACATGAACTGAATTCATCTATAAATCAAAATTTCGGGAATTGACGCAACCAAAGTAACTTATGATTAACTATGAGTCATAGATAGAGCTATGATATGACATTGACGATGTGTATCGAAATCCTCTTGCTTGAATCAAGGTGCCCTTAACGAAATGTATAGCGAAGACAGCCTGTACTCTAAAAATCAACGCTTAAACAGCCACCAGCTGTCAAAACTGCACACGTTTGAAGTGGCCGCTCGACATGGTTCTTTTTCACTTGCAGCCCAAGAGCTATCGATGACACCAAGTGCGGTTTCTCATCGTATCAACAAACTCGAAAGAGAGATGGATATACAGCTGTTTGAACGTGCGCACCGCAGAATCACACTGACAAGCGAAGGCAAACGCATCTATGCCGCATTGAGCCGCACCTTGAATGATCTAAACCAAGAGATTTTAGATGTTAAGAACGAAGAAATATCGGGCACACTCACGATCTATTCACGACCGACATTTGCGCAGAGTTGGCTAGTGCCTCGGATAGCGAACTTCAAACAACGTTACCCATCAATCACATTGAAACTACTCACTGGTAATGAAAATATCAGCTTTCAAGGGCACGGTATCGATATTGCTATCTACTTCGATGATCTTTTTCCCGATAAACTTTTCTGCCAAGCATTCATGCACGAGAGCATGACTCCGGTTTGTACCGCTCAATACGCTGAATTACACGGGCTTAATCAACAACCAGAGAACCTCAATCGAGCAACGTTACTGCACGACAACCAAGCATGGAACTACGACTCAAACCGCAATGAATGGGAAGTGTGGGCACAAGCGAACCAACTCGGTACTGTACAGTCCAGCTCAAATATGGAATTTGACCGTTCAGATCTCGCGATACTGGCAGCCATAAACAATGCCGGCATTGCGATTGGACGATATAGCGTTGTATCAAAATATCTTGAAGACAATACGCTTATCGCGCCATTTAGCGAACCACCCGTCACGTGTAAACAACAGTACTATTTTGCGACGCCTTCAGAACACCAATCACCAAAAGTTAAAATGTTTATTGAATGGGCTTTAGAGCAAAGAGATCAGATGTAGGTGCGTATACTCGGATCGTGTGAATAGTGCGGATTATGTGGAATATGAGAATTCTTGGCTCAACCAGCTCTTTTTAGCAGCGGTAATTGTTTATACATTCAATGATCTGTAGGCTAGCCTGTCTTCTCATAAGCAAACAGTAGAACAACCTATGAGCGCCTCTCTTCGTAATAGCATTTTCGTGATGTTAGGGATTCTATTCCTAGCACTTAACCTTCGTGGGCCTTTTACGAGCTTGGCTCCTGTGCTTTCTCAGGTTATGGAAGGCCTCAACCTTACGTCGTCGGCTGCTGGCTTCTTAACGGCTTTGCCACTGTTAACTTTTGCCTTGTTCTCACCCTTAGTCACCAAGATATCCCAACGAATTGGTCTAGAGCCTAGCCTGTTATTAGGCTTAGTTCTGATCACGACCGGAATTACACTGCGCTCTGCTGGGTTAATCCCAACCTTGTATATCGGCACGGTGATGATTGGGCTCGGCATCGCGATTGGTAATGTGTTGTTACCCGTTGTAGTGAAAATTAGCTTCCCGACACGCATCGCTACTGTGACTTCTTTGTACATCTTTACGATGGGCATAGGCTCGACGTTAGGCTCAAGTTTGATGGTGCCATTTTCAGAACTTACCTTGTTCACCATGACAGGTTGGCAATTAGCGCTGTTAATGAACTTGGTATTTCCAATATTAGCTTTGATAATCTGGTTGCCTAAAATCAGAAAACGCTCATCTTCTGCCGACACTAACAAGCAACAAGACAAACCTCTACCAATGAAGAAGATGATTAAAAGCGGCGTAGCGTGGCAAGTAACGCTAGCGCTTGGGCTTAACTCATTTACCTTCTACTCTTTGGCTGGGTGGTTGCCACAAATATTGAACGATCTTGGCTACAGCGAAATCGACGCGGGCTACATCTACGGTTTCCTTCAATTTTCAACGATGGTTCCGGGGCTACTGTTACTGCCGTTCTTAGCCAAAAGTGACAATCAACAATGGCTCATCACTCTGTGTGCATCGAGTGTATTTGTTGGATTGATTGGTCTTCTGTATTTGCCTGAGTTTGCGATTTTTTGGGTGGGACTGTTCGGATTAGCCAATTGCTCGACGTTTATTATCGCGCTCTCTTTTGTTGGCTTGCGTACATCGAATAGCAGCCAAGCCGCATCATTGTCGGGTATGGCTCAGGGAATCGGTTATGCATTGGCAGCCACTGGTCCTACGCTGGTGGGTAAGCTTCATGCTCAGACAGATTCTTGGAGTGTGCCTATTCTGCTGATCGCATCAGTTGCCTTTGCGTGTACGATTTTCGCGGCATTGGCAGCACGAGATGAGAAAGTGAGCGTTTAAGCCAAACAGAATGATTATGGCGTCGCGACTTTATTTGCTCGCGACTCTATGGCTGACGACGGTCTTGATGTATTCACTTGGCGACAAACCAAATTTGCCTTTAAAGCGCTGACTAAAACGCCCTTCCGATTGGTAACCGCAAGACTGAGCCAACATCGCCACATTCTGCTGTCCGTTTTGCATCAGATAAAGCGCGTGACTCAAGCGAACTTCAGCTAATACCTCACGATATTGCATACCTTCCAGTTTGAGCTTTCGGATCAGCGTGGCTCGGCTCATCGCAAAACGCTCCGCCACCGACTCTAATGGATGCTTCTCATCTGGTGAATGTGAAAGATAATGGCTAAGCTTTTGGCTAAACGAGACGTTGGCACTGGCAAACAGTCGATGCAACACCCCTTTTTCGGCCAATTGCTGGTACAAGCCCTGCAACCAATACTGTTGAGTCTCTTTGCTCATGCTCGGTGTATCAAACGAGAACAGAGCATTGAGTGAGTCTTGTAAGTTTCGATCCGCTTTTACTGTAGGCAGTCCCAGATCATTCGAGCGTTCCTCACTTAAATCAAGCATCGCCTGAGAAGGTTGGAATTGGAAGCTGAACACTCGCGACAAGAAGCGCCCTTTGTGGGGCATGTTCTCAAAACTTAGTGAAGCAGATGCCTCACACAAAAGCAGCTCAGAATTCGAAAGTGCGGCCGCTGAGTCTTTCCAAAACAGGCGCTTACTGCCTGTAATGATCTGAATGATACTAGGGGATAGAATCCTCACATTACGCAGCTTTTGTAACTGCTCTGCACGAAAGATCGTCACTTGATATTGATGATTCATCTAATCCCCTTGTTTACTTATTATCAACGTGTATAAGTCGCGGTCAGTTTCGCTTTGTCTAAAGCCATGCTGTTCAACGTGAATCCAACCACAGCCGACGGCGTGTTTTCGTCGAGGTTAAGTTTGTCCGTTGGTAATGCCCAAACCGTGAACTGGTAACGGTGCATACCATCTTTTTCTGGAGGACAAACGCCACCGTAGCCAACTGTTCCGTAATCAATGCGACCTTCTTTGCCACCCAACTTAGAGATATCGACACCACGAGGTAGCTCGTTCACAGTTGCTGGGATATCAAACGCAACCCAATGCCAGAAGCCACTTTCAGTCGGTGCATCTGGATCATACGCTGTGATAGCAAAGCTTTTGGTGCCTGCTGGTGCATCTTTCCACATTAATTGTGGTGATAGGTTATCGCCGTCACAACCCCAACTTGAGTATTCAAAAGTCTTCGCCATTGGGTGACCTTCTTGAATATCGTTGCTGGTTAATTCGAACGCCTGAGCAGAGCCTGCGGCCAAAATACTGATTGCCAATACTGATTTGATGATGAGTTTCATAATGGTTCCTCTTATTAGGTATGAGCCCAGTATAGTCCCCTCTACACACCCAACAATGACAATAAGTACACAATTATCTAATTTACGTCAAACAAATGATACTTACTGTATTTTTACTTTATTATTTAAAAGCATGACCCACTCGACAATTTGTTGTTAAAAGAACACTTGTTGACATTCAGGTTACAAATCGCGCCCGAAACTCTTTAGACTCGCCCCACGACTTTTAACGAGAATGATTGGATGCGCAGGTTTACATTATCTCTTTGCTTGATCTTTTGGCTCCCAACTCTAGCCAATGCCCAAAGTTTGCAAGATAAGTGGCAAACTCTGTATCAACTGAGCTGGCAATCATCCCCAATCTTAGTATCTCAACAAGAGTTAGCTCAGTATCCGAAAGTTTTGCTTCATGAACGTAGCCGCTATCCTGATTTCAACCAATTCAGTTGGGATGACATCGCAGCGTTAGCGTCAATGCAGGATCACTGCCAAGCAATTGAAAACAGTAACCCTTCATTACATGATGCCATCGAGTTTGAGCTCGCCTTATGTCAACAACAAGCATTGGATTCGATTTGGTTTGCAGCACACTCAAAGCGACACCCTGCCGGTGGCAGCTTTGCTGATCGTTATTTGGCAGCTTACCCAGACGTAAGCGAGCAAATACGCCCGTTTTTGAGCATTACCAACCCACAGCACCCTTTATATACCAAGCTAGAAACGCTAAACGCTCAAGGCAGAGAAGCACTGCTCAATGGATACCGCGCTTGGCAACAAGATGATGTGCTTTGGTTGAGTGGCGAACAAGGCTGGAAAGCCATTCCCTTAGATGTTTGGCAACCTATCGCAGACCAGCAAGAGGTATCTTTGGCAGGTGAAACCTGTACTTTTCGTTACAGCAACGTGTGCTTAAGTGAGCCTAGCAATGACAACCTGATCATGAAAACCTTGATATTTACATTGCTGCTAACGTTGCTTTCCGGCCTCGCTAGAGTCTTATACCTAAGAACAAAACAACGAAAAGAGAGGCAGTTCGTTTTACAGCTTCTAACTCATGAACTGCGCACACCCATTACTAGCCTAGGCTTAACCGTCGAAATGTTTAGAAATCGCTACGATGACTTTTCTGATGAAACTCAAAGTGCGGTTTGGCGTTTAATATCTGACTATCAAAGGCTCTCTCAACTCACCGAAAACAGCAAAGTGTACCTAAGTTCAGATCAGTCAGAGCCTTTGTTGAAGCAAAACGCTTCATTAGAAGAGTGGCTCGATCATGTATGTGAAAAGCACAATATTTCTTATCAATGTGAAGCGCGTGAGTTTGAACTGAACCTTCCCTATTACTGGCTAACCATCTGCTTGGATAATCTAATCAAGAATGCCAAACAACACGGTAAAGGCGAGGTTTTGGTAAAGGTCGAACTCGGAGACAAGCTGACGATTGAGGTACAAGACGAGGGGCACTTCCCTTCGTCGATACAACGACTCATGTCCCGTGTCACGCCAAGTGAAGCGCACAAACTGGATAACATGGGCATTGGCCTGACTATTGTCGAGCACTTGATGAAGCAAGTGAATGGCCGCCTCATTATTCTTCGTAACCCAACCCGATGTATTTTGGAAATTGCTTATGAACACCCTACTGCTGATTGAAGACGACCAACTGCTTGGACAAGGCCTCGTCAGCTTCTTTGAATCCAATGGTTACCAATGTCTTTGGGCGAAGGATTCAGAGAGTGCCAGTAAGCAATGGTTTCGAGCCGACCTTGTGATATTGGATCGACAGCTTGAAGATGGTGACAGCTTGCAACACCTTCCAAACTGGTTGCTCCTCAAAGCGCTGCCTGTGATTGTGTTAACCGCTAAAGTAGAAGTTCAACAACGTGTTGAAGGATTAATGGCGGGAGCCAAAGATTACGTGACTAAGCCATTTTCGAACGACGAATTGCTCGCTCGAGTCATTACCCAGCTTCGTCCGTTAGGTGTGAGCCACTTAAATTACGCAAATATCCAAATCAACTTGTCGGAACGGATCGCTTATCTGGATGAAAGCCCAATCACGTTGAAACCTAAGGAGTTTCAGCTATTGGTACTGTTTGTTCAGAACCAAGGTCGTGTGTTTCACCGAGATGAATTACTCAATAAAATTTGGGGGTATCAGGCCTTTCCAAGTACCCGAACTATTGATAATCACATACTGCGCTTACGCCAGAAGCTGCCAACATTAAATATCGAAACACATCGCGGCGTTGGTTACCGCTTAGCCGGGGAATCATAATGAAAGTTACTTCGTTAGCCGCACTGCTCTGCACCTTGCCGCTCGTAAGTCATGCGGCATGGTTTACCGACACGCCATTGCAGCACACCTATCAATCTCTGCTTGATGACCAGCCTCAAGTTGCGTGGCAAGAGCTGCAAATCGCACTCGATCAACAAACACTCGATAGTGAGTTTTGGCTGCCAGTCAAACAAGAGATATTAAGCCAGACTCAATGTGGAACCTCACTAAAACAAAGTGCTGAGCCAAAACACCACATCCAAGTCAGCTTCATTCGACGCTATGGCCTGTCATCGCACGGTTATCAAATCAAAGTCTCTGCCGAGCAACTCAACAAAGGCTTAGAAACCCAAACTCTTTCTTTGGTATCGCCTAAAGGTAAAGTCCTTCTCGATGGGCAACTCGCTTCCAACAATGAGTATCAGGAGATTGAAACCAATGAAATGTTCATCAAACCCGAATCTGGTGTTTATCAACTTAAGATAGGTTCAAATCACTACCCTATTATTGTCGCTTTAAATGACAGTAATCGATGGCTGACGCTCGAAAGTAAACTCAGCGAACCACATATCGTCCTCTCGCCTCCAAAGGTGATCGACAACTGCCCTGACGCTAATGTGAGTTGGCAATGGTTTGATGAAAGCTACAACCTGTTAGGTTACAAAGTGCCAATCAAAACAGCGCAAGCAGCCGTTCCCACAGAAAGTCCGCTAGGAACCAAAGCCAAGCACTTGAGTGCTTCGGTTGAAATGTTTGAATACCAAGGCGCAATTGAAGTCCAATATGTGCAACGCGTCGCCGTGCCTTTCTAATGGAATATCTCTAACGCCAAACAGAGAATAGAGACATATAGGTGACAAAGCACTAGCGCTACTTAGATGTAATAACCGTACTTACCCTTTACGGAATCTAAATATGCTCAGCGTACGTCACCCACTCAATCTTTCTACTTGTGCCATTGTGGCTCTAACAACAGCTTGTCTGTTTTCATCCAATGCACAAGCGAGCCAAATAACGCTCACCAGTAATAGCAGCGTTAGCGGCAACAGTATTCGCGACAACGCTAACAGTGCTACCAACAATACCGTCTCTCTATCATCGAATACTCTAGAGATAGATTGGAACGGCTTGAGCGTTAACAGCGCTGCTCTCACCGTTGATAACAAACCACAGAAAGCGACCAATCTGGTCATTGGCTTTTCCGATAAAGCTGACTCAGTAAAAATCGCCACTTGGACCTTAGTACCCAGTGGGATAAACGTTGAGGCAGAGCTTAATCAAGACAAGCTCACTTTTCAGTTCAACTTACCTTCAAATATACAGGTGAAACGTAGCCAGCCCGTAGAGTTGGCGTGGTTTGATCTTGCAGAAAAACAAACTCAGACCCTATTTCTTCCTTTTAGCGAAGGCATGCGTGTACCTACAGATAACAAGCTTTGGGGTAGTTATCTCGTCGACAACCATTCTGGAAGTAACACCACTCAAGACTTAAAGATGCCTTTTTGGACGGTGCAGCAAAACAATCATTTCATTAGTTATCAGATGGTTAATGCAACCAACAATCAACTGCTTTTTTCAAATGCATCCTCTGATAGCTCATCTAATTCAAAGACCAAAATTGATATGAAGGCATCACACCAATTTACGATGCTCAATCAATCACAGCCTTTTATTGTACGTATCACCCTTGGAGAGTCGTGGTTAGATGGAGCGAAACACTACCGCGATTGGCGCATCGAAAATGACCTTTCTGAAACACTGGTTGCTAAACAAAAACGGAATCCAGATGTGAGTAAGCTAATCGGCGCAAGCCACGTTTACCTATTTGGCAAAGACCCATTAAGCATCCAAGATGTGAGTGACTGGTGGAGATTGAAAACATGGTATCTAGAGGGCTCTAAACTCAGTGTTTCTTCGGAAGCGAAAAGAGAGCTGTCGTCACTCTCCAAGGGGAAAGATTGGTTCAGTCAGTACCACAAACAACTATTGTTGGACTCTATTAGCCAGTCATTGCAGGTGTTATATCCTGTTGGTAATCCGACACTCGAAAACAACACGATCAAAGCGCAATACAAAGCAGCACAGGATAAGAAGAACTGGTTGCTAGAGCACGCTTCCCCTTACCTAAACTCATCACAGACTTGGGGGCAAGCATTGTCTTCAGACATGGTCGCTAATCTAAATAAGGCAGGCTTAAACAAACTGTGGCTCGGATTCGATAATTGGATGCCAGCATTCTATCAACCTAACGCCGTGGCTATGGCAAAACAGTCCGGATATCTGGTCGGCACCTACGATTCCTACAACACAGCTATTCCTGCGAAACTCAATGACAACTGGCTAACCGCTCAATTACCAGAGCCGATGCGTCAAAGTTGTGCCATCGAACTAGCGGATGGGAGTTTGAAAAAAGGATTTCGTGGAAACGGCTTTTACTTAAACCCAAATTGCTATTTAGAATACGTAAAGCAGCGCGCTCAAGACATTATGAGATTCGGCAACTTCAACAGCTTGTTCTTAGATGTTGATGCAACCGCCATGGCACGTGAAGATTACAGCGGCTCTATAGACAGTCATAGCAACAGTAATGGCAATGGCAATGGCAATGGCAATGGCAATACAAACGAGTCGGACATGCTTTCAGGCTTCAACAACCGAATGCAGTGGCTTAGCGAGCAACCATCGTTAGTATTAGGCTCTGAAGACGGCAACAGCCTAACAACAAAAGGCATCGTCTTTGCACACGGCTTAGAAACGGTTGGTTTTGGTTGGACAGACAAAGACATGAAAGAAAACCGCCAATCTCCCTATTACTTAGGTCGTTGGTACCCAGACCACAAGCCCGACTTCTTCTTTAAACCGGCCGAGGTTAAAGAGCCCTATAAGGCGCTACTGTTTTCGCCACAATATCGAATTCCACTTTACCAAGCCGTTTTCCATGATGAAGTAATCAATACACACCATTGGCATTCAGACAGCCTCAAGTTGACTAATGTACGAGCAAATCGAGACTTAACCGCCATGCTGTACAACACGCCAGCGATGGTTCACTTGACCAGGGATGAAGCTTTATCAAGTTCAAGCCCTCGAATCAAAGCACTCAAACACTATCAAGATGGCTTTGAACCGATGCACGAACAGTTATGGGATAAACAGTTGGTCGATTTCGACTGGTTAGACAAAAGCGGAGACGTTCAACAAACCGAGTTCAGTAACGGGAGTAAGATCATTGCCAACTTCTCCAACAAGACCTTTCATCACGATAACATTGATATTGCAGCCCTGTCGGTCAGAGCTATATTGGCGAATGGACAAATCGTCGATTGGCAGTCAACTTATCATTAGCTTCGATACGGTTTAGGCAAAAGCGATTAATAGGAAGCCTAAGCACTTATTTACCCGCTAAGGTTTTCCCCGTTACTTTTGCTTCCTATTTTGAAAGGCAGTCAGTAGATAGTCGATAAAGACCTTTTTACGTTTCGGCATCAACTGCCTGTCTGCATACACTAGGCTTACTGAAACTTCTGGCATCTCATACTCAGGTAACAAACGAATCAGCTTACCTGTCTTGAAGTGTTCCCGACAAATGAATTCAGGAAGCACCGCCAAGCCGAGCCCATCCACACACGCTGTTAGGCATGCCGTGATGGTATTCACCCGCAACTGACACGGTAGATCGATCAAAATCGACTCACCGCCTTCTAATTGCAAATGCCACTTAGGTAGACGTGCCGCCTTGTTCACGACCTCAATCATCCTAAATGGCGGTTTAAGATCATCGGGTGAAGAGATTTCACCGAACTGTTCTAAATACTCAGGGCTGGCTACCAATACACGCTTCGATGTTGTGAGGTAACGAGAAACCAAGCTCGAGTCCACTAGCTCACCAATTTGTGCGTAAAGATCGATCCCCTCCGCAATGATGTCGACTTCTCGATTCGACAGTTCTAAGTTCAAAGTCACGTTTGGGTGCTCTTTTAGGAAACTGTGGATGTATGTGGCTAATACTTGATGTCCCAATTCGACAGGCAACACAACATTCAACTGCCCTCGGATCAAATCCTGATTGGCAGAAACCTCTAACTCAGCTTGGTTCATGATCTCTTGCATCTGCATGCTCGACTGATAAAAGCGCTCACCCTCTGGCGTTAAAACTAAACTTCGTGTCGAACGAGTGATCAACCTCACACCTAGGTGCTGCTCCAGCTCGTCAAGCTTTCGGCTGACGGTCGACTTGGTCATGTTCAATGCTTCAGCTGCGTGCGTGAAACTCCCACAATCAACAACTTGTGTAAAAACAGTCACAGCATTTAAGTCCATCGTACTTCTCCCAAAGCCCCATTAGTAAGATTCATGCAACAGTGTTTCCCTTTTTTCCTATCTTATCAATCAATCGAATTCATTTACAATTCGTTACATCTAAATAAAAACAAAATGAGAAATAAAAAATGACAGAGAACAACAACGCTTCGCAATCAGTAAGCACAAAAAAACGTAAAAAAGCCCCGCTTATTGCTACTGCGATCATGCTGTCATTAGGTCTCGCTGGTGCCGGATATTGGTACGGCTATGGCCAATACTTTGAATCTACCGACAATGCCTACCTACAAGGCGACATCACTAATATAAGCCCGAAGGTGTCGGGTTATATTGTTAAGTCTTACGTGAGTGATAACCAATCGGTTAAACAAGGTGACTTGTTGGTTCAAATTGATGATCGTGATTACCAATCTGCACTTGCTCAGGCGAATGCGCATTTAAGCGTCGTTCAATCAAGCGTACACAACCTTATCGCTCAACAAACGTTACAACGTAGCCAAATAAATCAAGCTGAGAGCCGTGTTGATTCCGCACAAGCTGAATACGAGCGTGCAATCCAACAAGTCGTGCGTTCTCGTAGCTTATTAAAGCGTAACTATGCTTCGCAAGATGAAGTCGACAGCATGGTCGCACAACAAAAAGTCACCCAAGCAGAACTTGAAGAAGCAAAAGCAAACCTTGTCGCAAGTAATGATCAACTAATCGTGATTGCGAGTGAAATCGAACAAGCAAACGCATCCGTGACTGAAGCTCAAGCACAAAGAGATCAAGCACAACTTAACCTTGATTACACCAAGGTTTACGCGCCAGCGGATGGCGTGATTGGTAAACGTAGCGTCCGTGAAGGCTTGCTGATTCAAGCAGGCGCGCCACTTATGAGTTTGGTACCAAACAACCAAGTGTGGATTGAAGCTAACTTCAAAGAAACTCAATTAAGCGGTATTCATAAAGGCCAAACCGTAGAAGTCGAACTGGATGCCTTTCCGGGTCAACCACTTGAAGGCGTGGTAGACAGCTTCTCCCCTGCGACTGGCGCTAAGTTTGCGCTCCTACCACCAGAAAACGCGACCGGTAACTTCACTAAAATCGTTCAGCGTGTACCGGTGAAAATTACGATTCCAGATCAGCAAGAGTTGAAAGGTCGACTGCTCCCTGGTTTGTCTGTGGTAGCGACCATCGATAAACGAGGCTAGACCATGAGTAACACTGGTGTTGTCACCCAAACAAATGATGATGACGAGGTTTCGAGACGCCATTGGATCGCCCTTTTTGGCGGCTTAATCGGCGCGTTTATGGCGATCTTGGATATTCAGATCACCAACTCGTCTCTCAAAGACATTCAAGGTGCGCTGTCTGCCACCTTGGATGAAAGCTCGTGGATCTCTACGTCTTACCTAGTCGCAGAGATGATCGCTATCCCACTCAGTGGTTGGCTTTCTAAAGCGCTCGGTAAACGCCGTTATATCACGTGGACGACGGCCATCTTCACCATTTCATCTTTGTTATGTTCGTTCTCTTGGAACATGACCTCGATGATCGTATTCCGCGCGATGCAAGGCTTCAGTGGTGGTGCTTTAATCCCGCTTGCTTTCTCGCTGGTGATTCAGTTATTGCCGGTCAACAAGCGCGCTGTGGGTATGGCACTGTTTGGTGTAACCGCGACCTTTGCTCCATCGATAGGCCCTACCTTTGGTGGTTGGCTGACGGAGAACTTCTCGTGGCACTATATTTTCTACATCAATATTCCGCCTGCTTTGCTTGTGATCACCATGATCCGATATGGCTTGGACGATGAAAAGCTCGACCTTGGCACGTTGAAAAAAGCCGATTGGTTTGGTATCGCCACCATGGCGTTAGGGCTAGGTTGTTTAGAAGTGGTACTAGAAGAAGGTAACCGTGAAGAGTGGTTCAGTTCGAGCTTTATTGTTGGCTTGAGTATCGTCTCTGCTGTGAGTTTGGTTTACTTCGTGATAAACGAACTTCAACACAAGAAGCCATTGGTTAACCTGCGGCTATTGCGGGATGGGCAGTTTGCGATGTCCTGTATCGCCTATTTGATTCTAGGGATGGCATTGCTTGGTTCTATCTATGTTCTGCCGATGTATCTCACTCAAATTCAGCAATATAACGCGATGGAAATTGGTGAAGTGCTAATGTGGATGGGTTTCCCACAGTTGTTGATATTCCCAATCGTTCCTAAGCTGACGCAAATCATTAAGCCTAAGTACTTAGTGACCTTTGGTTTCGCGATGTTTGGCTTCAGTTGTTACGTGAATACGCACATGACAATCGATTTTGGTGGCCAGCAACTGATTTTGTCTATGGTTCTGCGCGCTATCGGTAGCCCGTTTATTATGGTTCCGCTGTCTTTGGTTGCCATGAAGAACATCAGCAAAATGGACACGCCAGACGCATCAACGTTAACCAACGTGATGCGAAACTTAGGGGGCGCTTTCAGCATCGCGATTATCGCTACGTTACTCGACAACAAAACGCGTGAGCACTTAGCTCACATCAAGGAGTCGCTACCTTCAGTGAGTCAACTTGGTTGGCAGACACTTCAGCAACAGCAAGCGTTTTTCATTCAGTCAGGAAGTGATGCCGCAACTGCGATGCAACAAGCGCAAGCAAGCTTACTTGGCACAATGCAACGTGACGCTGCCATCATGGCTTACAACGATGTGTTCTTAATGATGACGGCGTTCTTAGCTCTAGCTGCAGTATTGATTTTGAGCATGCGTGATTAGAAGTAAACTGGCCCGTACCTAGCGCAGAAACATGAAAGCCCGATAACGCACTCGTTATCGGGCTTTATAACTCTTTATAGAGCTATGTTGTATCGCCAGAAATTAGTACTTAAGCAGTACTTTCACATCGCCAGTAAGCGCAGCTTCATCAACATACCCAATCGCATTTGCATTTGAAGCAACCTGATTGATTACAGCGCTGTAATCAGCAACTTGGATCGGTGCTTCAGCTTTACCAGTGAACACCAAGCGAGCCCAAGCGGATTGGAGTTGAGACTCTGAACGACCCGTTGCTACTTCATGAAAAGCAATACGACCTGCAGCACCATCAACAAGCTCAACAATTTGAGCCTTACTGCCATTACCCAGTTGGTTTGATTTACCCATGAATAATTTTTTCACATCAGCATTGGTTAACGCGTCAACACCTGCGCTATTGCCGATAACAACCATACCCGCAGCTGCATTAAATGAAATAAACGTTGCTGCCATAAGCGTTAGTAACTTTTTCATACTGATACCTTAGAATACGAAGTCTAATTTAGCTGAATACAAGATTGAGTCATCTTCAAAGAAATTGCCCGTTGCGATAAATGGGTTACTAGTTGTTTCGATATTCTCTTGGAAGCCGCCGCTGGTACCTTTGTAGTCAACATAGGTAACATCAACTTTAAGTGACATGTTCTTAGCAAAATCCCAACGAGAGCCCACCGCATAAGACAAACGCTCGTAGTTCATAGCTTCTCTAAGAGACGAAGATGGTAGGTTTACTCGCTCTTCGTTATCAGTCGTTTCTACCCAGTTGATAGAGATATAAGGGGTAAATTCATTCACTCTGTAGCCAACTAATGTTGAAATAGATTGATAATCATAGAACTCACCATCTAGCTGTACATCTGCGCCCTCGATGTTTGCGATTAGATCGCCGTTGTCGTATTGCGCACCAAGCGAAATAAACTGGCCGTCTTTACTGTCTAACATCTGAGCCATCTGGCAGTAAGGATCAAGCGAACTATTAAAATCACAAGATGGGTTCGATTCAGCAACAAAGTAAGAACCACGGAATGTCATATCCCCTGCGTTCCAGTTCGCACTTAGACCCATCAGCTTATCAAGTTTAACTTCGCCAACAATAGAGTCATCTTCGTCAATAGTGCCAATACCAACAACAGGTTGAATCAATAGGCTTGAGTTTTCAAACTCTACAGGAATCAATAGATCAGCACCGGTATAGCTTTTTAAAACGATGTTTTCGTATAGCTCTTGTGAAGGGCGAATCATAGGGTATGCGTAACCCAGGTCTGTATAATCTGAATAGAAAAACAGAGGCAGACGTAGCTTACCAGCACGAGCTGTAAAACGTTCAAAATCGTATGATGCATACGCCATCTCGATCGTTGGTTCATAGTCATAGCGACTGTTCGCAACAATCTGTGTGACAAACTTAGCTTTCTCATTCACTTTAAAATCAAACTGAAGTCCAGCAAGTGTCTCTTGTTCCCATTCAAGATTCTCACTGGTATATCCCGCGTAATTAACATCATTGTTCGCTTTCCCGATACCTACGGAGCCAAAACCACTGATACTAATATCTTCCATACTTGCAGCATTTGCACCACAAGTAACACTTACTACAGCAGCAATTACTGTCTTTTTCATAACGAACTCCACAGTTATGTTTTCATTTTTATTATTTGAAGCCCCAAATACGAGGCAAACTCCCGCTGTTCTTCTCGGTTGTAATCAAGAAAAACATCATTAAGAAAAACAGCAGGAAGAATTAAGGACGATTAACGAATCTTAAAATGACCCGTTAATTCAGATAAATTTCGTGTGATTTTTTGAATATCTTGCGCGACTGAATCTACTTGTTGAACACTGTCCGTCGTGCCTTCTGCCATGTCACGGATATCTTTGACATACGTCTCGATATGAGAGGACGTTTGCTCTTGCTCTTCTGTTGCAGAAGCTATGCTGTCGTTACGTTGACTAATATCCATAACGTCATTGGTGATCTGTATAAGGGATTTTTCTGCAATTAAAGATTGTTCAACACAGTTTTCGGCTTTAATGGCGCTATCAGAGATGATTTTTGAAGCCATTTTCGCTTGCTCTTGTAGCTGAGAAAGCACCGACTGAATTTCTTGTGTAGAGCTTTGCGTTCGTGAAGCCAACGTGCGAACTTCGTCAGCGACAACAGCAAATCCTCTACCCTGTTCGCCAGCTCTAGCCGCCTCAATTGCCGCATTCAGAGCCAACAAGTTGGTTTGCTCGGCAATCGCACTGATTGAATCTAATATTGATCCAGCACTTTGAGTGCTCGTATCCAATTGGCCAACCACTTGAGAAGCTTGACGTACATCTGTAGTCAACTCTTGCACGGCGAGAATCGTACTTTTGACCTGAGCCTCACCCATAGAAGCTTGCTCACTAGCACTTGTTGCAGATAAAGAGGCGTCGTTAGCATTGAGGGCGATATCCTTAGCTGCGCTAAAGAGTTGTTGTAAGGATTGGGATACTTCTTCAATGGCCAAATGTTGGCTCTTTGATAACGTGCGAGTATTTTGGCTTGTACTGACCAACGAGCGCGAAATGGAGTCCAACTCCACAACGTTTTCTATGGTCTCAGTTACATTGCGTTGCAAGTGAGAAACAAAAGAGTTAAATGAATCTACTAACGGTTTAAGCTCATCATTTTTTTCATGTATGAGTCGAACCGTTAGATCACCTTCCCCTTCAGCAATATCTCTCATCTTGTCGCTTATATTCGCAAGATCTTTGCGTATTGCATGGACGACGAACCATCCAAACAAACATAATGAAATGAGTGCGGTGATGCCAAGCACCGTCATGATGTGGTTTGATTTAAGATTATTTTCTTCAAGAGAAGTGACTGAATTTTCAAAATCGGAGATTCGGGCTTCCGAGAACTGATTTATATCTCTCGTAAGTACTTCAAGCATTTCACTATTTTGCCTAGCCAAGTCTCCGACCTCAGCAAATGAGAGGTCTCCATCGATCATTCCTTTAGCGATACGATGCGCTAACTCGAAATAGGCGGTGGTTTTTTTCTGAAGTTCAACAGTAGAGTATTTAATCGATGAATCTAATTCAGCCTGCATCTGAAAATTAGCTAGAATCTCTTTATAGGTCACAGCATTCATTTCAAGCAATTCTTCATCGCCTAAAGTGACAGCCAAATTAAACCGTTCTGCTACCTGAGATATTAACACTCGGTTCATTGACGAAGAGTTCATGACCGGATAGATAACTTCATCTATCCTGTTAACCTGTTGATTGTTATTACTTAAGGCCCCCTCGCCCACAAATAAAACACTACTGAAACCAGCAAAAGAAAAAAGGCATAAAGCCATAACTTTATTTTTTATAGAAAGCGAAAACATGAAACATCCTTATAAACGGAATAATATACCGTCGTTTATTTACAAGAATACTTCCAAGGTTGGCCAACAACAATTCAGATAGAATATGATCACCATAAATAATTTCGATTAAATACTTGAATACGGTAAACCAAAATTACGATATACCTTTGCTTTTCTCACAACGGAAATTTCAAATTCGCCAGCTTTCACTCACTCTATAAAACACTATAATAGATCCGTTCGATGCTATCTCTTGAAGCATAAATAATCATCTTAACAACAATGACTTAAACCTTAATTAATTAAGGGTACGCCACCTTGACAATGTGCAACTTGACACCTAGATTAAAAATAACATTTGGTATTGAGGAAAATGGATTTGACCTTACCACCTGACCTACGAGTTTTAATTGTCGACGACTCCAAGAGTGCAACTATTCTTATAAAGCAGCAACTCTCGAGCTTGGGCATTTCACATGATTGCATCTTTATTGCGACCGACTATCGACAAGCCATTAAAGCAGTCGAGACGCACTCTTTTCATGTACTCCTCATTGACTACCACTTAGAACAGTCTTTTACTGGCTTTGAGCTGCTGGGGATTCTGTATCGAAATCGCCTGATAGACCATACTGTGGCAACAATCTTGCTCTCTGGGGATATGCGTCAGGAAACAGTATTAACCGCCCTTTCAGGTGAAGCACACCACTTCGTTTCTAAACCGATTAATACTCAAACGTTGGGTAAAAAGATCCAAAGTGCCGTGTCCGTTTCGAAGAAGCTCACGCAACTGAATGATTTATATCCAATTGCCAGTCAAGAGAGATTAGCTCAAGCTTTGGCGATCTCCCCTAATGGTACTAGCGTGCAGTTCGAAGCGACATTGATTGAACATTTAATTGCCGGTAAGAAATGGCAGTTACTCTCTAGCGTCATTAACAACTCGAAAACCAACATGCACCCAACCAAATTGGTGGCTGAGGCGCTGATTCTCGACAGCTTAGGCAAGCCAAATTTAGCCATAGATAAGCTCCACAATTTTCTGATAGCGCAGCCACTCTCATTAAGCGTTATTGATTGCTTAAGCTGTATCTATGAAAAACACAAAATGCTGCTGCCTGCTCTTAAATTGGCGATTCGTGCATTTGAGATGACACCGAGTATCAGCCATCGTGCAATCAGGGCCATCGACTTAGCTGAGAACGCAGATAACACACATATGATCATAAAGTTAGGTGAAATGTATGCTACCCACATTTCAGCTGCTGATATTGATGTCATCCATTCCATTGGTGCGCACTTTAATTCGTTAAAAGCAACGTATCAGCGCGAGACGCAGCTAAAGTACAAACGTATTTTGCTTGAGCACGCCAACCAATTCACCGAGTTGGTAAACCTGAAACTTCCGGTAAAACAACAGCAGCAAGTTTTGGCCAGCCTTGCCCTATTTCAGAGCAGCATATTGCTCATCGAAAATAGCCCTCAGGTTGCCCACAAAAAAGTGATTAGAGCTTCGACCCTGTTAGCGAATAATTTCCAAAGCCAACCGACTTACTTGCTCGCTCAACTATTACCACTGCTCGTCCACTTTGGTGAGTACTCTCTTTATCACTTAGCAGTGGAATGCCTAAAATCTCGGGGAGAAGCAGTAAGTCACAAACTTGAGTCCAAAAATGTCGACCCTTCAACGTGTATAAACATTGAAAACTTTGGGTCGATCCAGGAATTAAAGGACTACATTCACAGTTACCCATATTCAGTTGCCGCCAAACTTGACTATATATATGCCGTCCATAAAGCTCATATAGATGAGAAACTTAGCGACGACTATTTAGAAGAAATCTTACAATTAGAACTTCCTCCAAAATGGAACCAATGGATTAGTGATTCATCACGGTATGGTTTTTCCACTAAGCCGCCTAGCCCATTTTCAACATGCAGCCGACAGGAGTCCACATGCTAGACTTTGATGCTTTAAACGCTTATTTAGACAACGACAGAGAAGTCATTTACGCCGTTTTGTCTACATATCAAGAAGACCATGGCAATTCGCTACAAGAAATCGAAGAGTTGGTTCAACAACAAGATTGGGGCAAGCTTCATTTTACGGTGCACACCTTAAAAGGCATTCTAGCCAGCTTTGGTGAAGAAACGGCCACAGTTGCATTGGAAAGAGTAGAACAAAACACACTCAATAAGCTTGCGCCGCAAGATGATGATCTTTTGGTTATCTACAGCGAAATGAAGATCATTAATCAGCAAATTGATGAGGTTCTTAGCACTTATTAGTCGATAGAATTAAGACGTGCGTGGCATACTTAATAGCCGATACAGCTAAAAGAGTTGAGGTACTTGGAAACATTGAACCTCGACTCTTACCATTTTTTTCATCATATCCCCTCTCAATTATAGATCTAACCCACACCTATAAATTCACGGTATTTATCTAGATAAAGCAATGCATAACACATGCTTTATAAACCAGCCATCTTGATGTTTTAAATGAAAAACCAACACACTTGATGGGATGCAAAATAGTTAAATATTTGTAGATCTTTTTGTGACATAAACATACGAAATTGCATTTTATTTATTGGTAAAGAAGAAACTGTTATCTACACTCTAATGAAACCAAGCGTTAATCACTTGGTGGCATAATAATAAAATAAAACGTTCAGTCGGCTAGATAAGGACAAGGAAATGAACAACGATAGTTTTGCTGCGTTTCAGGGGCTCACGGATGAAACACCCATTACCGAATCATTTTCTACCAGTGCAGACCCTTATGCTCATTATCTGAAAGATATTGTTGGCATTGATCTGCTGTCGCGTGAAGATGAGGTGTATTACGCAAAATTGAATCGTGCGGGTGATAAAAAAGCGCGTGATGTCATGATCGAATCAAACCTGCGCCTTGTTGTGAAAATCGCAAAGAGTTACCTAAAACGTAAAGGCAATAATTTCACCCTGCTCGACCTGATCGAGGAAGGCAACATTGGCTTGATTAAGGCCATCGACAAATACGATCCAGAACCAGGTTATCGTTTTTCAACCTATGCTGTGTGGTGGATCCGCGAAAACATTGAAGCCGCACTGATGAACACGGGTCGAACCGTTCGATTGCCAGCCCACGTGTGCAAAGAAATAAACAGCCTCGCCTCTAAAAAGCTCGATGTAAGCAAAAAAATGAGTAAAGAGGTTTCCATTTCTGAGCTATCAGACAGTTCAGGTGTTAAGGCCAAACGCGTCGATCAACTGGTGGCGTTAAGCGGGTTTATTGACGTGACGACAACGGTTGGAACTAGCCATGCGCCTATGGTGCTTGATCAATGTGAAAGTGAATATATCCCCGATCCTCAACAAGATTGTGAAGATCAATCCTTTACCCAAGCTCTAGAACAAATCATCCATACACTTCCTCCAAAATTACAAAAGGTGCTCATCCACCGTTTTGGTTTCTTTGATAACAACGTGAAAACGCTGTCTGAGGTCGGACAAATGTTGGATGTAAACGTTTCTAACGAGCGTGTTAGACAAATGCAGAAAGAAGCAGTCGAGAGAATTCAAAAACGGCTCAAATTTGATGGTTGGGTGTAAGTCGTAACCCAGTTTAGAATTAGTTGAAAATAACGTTAAGCCAAAACAGCAACGTAATTAAAAAAACAACGTAAGTAAAACAAAGAACCTTTAGGGTGAGCCTCCAAGCTTGCCCTTTTTGTTTGCTGATTCGCTAGAAAAACAAAAAGATCGTACGCACACGAACCCTAAGTCGCTAATGCCTAATGGCGAAGGAAAATTGCCACAGCATTAACTTACCTTAGAGAAGTGACTCGCTCACTGCGCAAAATGAGATAATTGATATAAGTGGTTTCAAGACAATCTTGTTCCCACACTGATAAAATCCGTTTGGCCGCAAAATAATAATCTTTATTTCTCAACAACATCCCAACGGTACGGCTAAGCTTTTCGAATCGAACGTGATCGCTCGCAGAGATGTAGTCATCTTCACTTTCAATAATGGGTGCTAAACCATCAGCAAACCAATTATTCAATATTTCTCGCATCTCCAATTCGGACTCAGGCACATCCACACTCGACAACTCACGATGTTGAGGTGGTGGCACTATGTACTTCGACGCTTGCGGTGAACTGACATAACGATACATGTCGTCCCTCCTGTCTAACTGACCCTTCTAATAACTAAGGACATATTTACCTATTCTCAAGTTTATTTAGCGAAACAAACAACAAAAAAACAAAAAAAAAAAGCCATGTATCAATAACTCTACATGGCTTTAATGAGGGCAACTTTACGCTGCCCTATCTGCTTGTTGGTTTACACTAAATGTCGGTTTAGACTAAAACTAAGCTCTCTCGATTAAATCGAGCTTTGGTCGAAGTCGTTGCCTTGATCAGTTCCAGTTTGAGAATCTGAATCGAAGCTTCCAGAGTCGTCCGTGAAGTCAACACCTTGGTCTTGACCTCCCGCACTTGTCCAGTCGCTGCCACCAGATTCCATACCCGCCATGTCCGGTTGCTGCTCTTGCGTAGAACCTTGCATGGTGTATTGGTCATCGACTTCAACTTCAACAGAACCGCTAGCTCCGTCTATTGAGCTACCCAATTCGTCGTAACCTTGGAATTGGATCTCACTAGTACCTTCGTAACCTTCTGGTAGTTCGACAGATACAGGCTGCTCTAGGTTGCCACTGATTGTGAAGCTACCATCACCGTTATCCAGTGCATTGCTCACAGTAGCGCCCTCAGGTAGACCAGACATATCAGCGTAATCAACCGATTCGTTACCACTTACCTCATCTGGAATCGAGATAGAGATGGTATCGCCCGGTGCCGCGGTTACATCTGCTGTACTGTCTTCAGTTTCAGCATCTTGAGCTTGGTCATCAGCTTGTTGAGCCACTTCCACTTGTTGCTCTTCTGTTGCTTGAGCAGCTTGGACTTGTGGTTCATCACTTTGCACTGATTCATCGGCTACTTGGATACTTACACTGTGGCTTGATACTTCACCGCCGTCGTTAACTTCAACATTCATCGCTAAATTGCCATCGAAGTCTTCGTTCGGCCAGTAAGTCCACTCACCTTCACCTGATTCGGCAAAGAAGCCAGCATCGTTCGCGTCTGCAACATCAACAACTTGTGCAGAATCACTCACGCCCAATTCATCCACCAGCTGTGCATCCGTGATAGTTAGTGAACCATCATCAGCTAAGGCATAACCTTCGCTCGCCGCAGCTTCATCTCCGCCTTGGATATCCACATTGAAGAAGCTTTCGATGCGATTTTCGCCATCAGTCGCTATAAACCCAACTTGAACATCACCGGTGTAGTCTTCAGCAGGTGTGAATTGATAGTTACCTTGGTTATCGCTCTCAATTACGCCCTGACCTTCCATCAAGCTTACTGATTCAATGCTCAAGCTGTCGCCTTCTGCATCGCTCAGGTTCGCTAACATGTCTTCGTCAGTGAACGATAAGGTGGCATCCGCTGCGATTTCCGTCGTCGTGATGCTGTTAACTTCTGGTGCTGCATTCTCTTGTGAGTCGCCTTCTTTCACGACTACGCCAGTTTGCTCATCATGAAGCACGCCATCTTTATCAACTACGTACGCAATGTCTGCTCCGCCAGTAAAGCCTGGTGCTGGTGTGAACGTCCAAGTGCCATCGCCATTATCGACAATCTCACCTTGGCTGCGGTCGGCAAGATGAACCAGTTTCACTTCATCATCGCTGTCTGCATCCACATTCTCAGCCAAACCAATTAGGTCGTCCGCCGTTAGGATGATGGAATCACCCGCTACGGTCTCGAAATCACCCGTATCGATGCCATCATCAAACGCTTCTGGCTCATCTCCGTAATCAACGGTTGTTGCACTTACGGTTACGAAGAACTCACCATGGAAGTCTTCAGGAGGTGTCATTTGAATGTTTGAGATATCCCAGTCGAACAGGTCGATGTATTGACCCGGTTCGGTAATCATCACGGTATTCACACCATCGGTTACCTCGAATCCAACAGGGAAACCTGTCATCACCAAGTTACTTAGTGTTTCTGAGTCATCGACTAGGCCAACGTTTAGTCCCAAGTGACCCGTTTCATCTTCACCGAAGACCAATGGACCGTCATGGTCGGTGGTAATAACCGCGCCATCTGCGACAGGACGTACGAACACAGGAACATCGAGAACCGTTTCAAACTCACCGTCACTCACAACCACTTGTAGGTCAGAAACGCCCGCAAAGTCGCCTGTTGGTGTAAATGTCCAAGTTCCATCACCGTTGTCTGTTACTTCTCCGCCATCTTCACCGTCTGCGGTGATAATGCGAGAAACAACAAGGTCAGCGGTATCAATGTCACCGAACAAGTTCATCAAGTCGCCAGCATCGAAGGTGAACGCGCCATCTTCGTTTGTGGTCATCATTGCGTTGCCGACGTTGAATGGTGCGTCGTTAACCGGAATGACATCCACATTCAGCGAGCCATCAACCATTTCTTCACCGTCAGTAGCTTGATAACCGAGTTCTACTAAGCCATTGAAGTCTTGAGTAGTCACCAAGTGATACATGCCGTCTGGTTGCTGAGTTAAGGTCGCGTTCGCTGGAGCTCGAACTGTAATGCTCTCAATGCTGATTTCGTCGCCATCAAGGTCTGTAACTTGACCCGCGATGTAAGCTGGGTCAATCACCATGACCACATCTTCTTCGCCTTGCATCTCAATGGTTGGCGCTTCAGGTGCATCATTCACTGGCGTAACATCGATGTTGCCGTCGACTGAAATAGTCTCTTGACCATCACTAACGTTAAACGTCATTGGCACATCGCCATTGAAGTTTTCGTTTGGCGTAAATGACCAAGTACCATCTTCGTTGTCTAGCAACTCACCTAAGCTAGGGTCGATTTGTAGACCCGAAGCTGATAGCTCGTCTGCGGTGTTATCGATGTCGGTAGCTTGAGCTAACAACATGTCTTGTGTGATAAGAATGGTGCTATCTTCGGCTGTGGTTAGTTTCACATCCTCAGATTCAGGTCCATCGTTCACAGCCAGAACTTCGATTCCTGCCGTTGTTGTTGCAGTTGCACCGTCATCATCGGTCACGACCACATCTAGGCTGATATCACCATTAAAGTTCTCGTTTGGCGTGAAGGTCACTGACCCATTATCGTTTTGAACCAAGGTGCCGTCAGAGCCTGAGTAAGCCACGCTTTCAAGCGACACTTCACCATCAACGTCAGAACTATTAGCAATTAACTGCTCAGGGCTGATTGTGATGGTGCCATCTTCGTTCATTTGGTAAGACGTAGAACCCGCTACCAGCGCATCGTTAACATCCGTTACCGTCACACCAATATTGGCATCGACTGTCTCAGTGCCATCAGTCACTGTGAAGCCAAGATTTACATCGCCATTGAAGTTCTCGTTCGGAGCAAAGCTATAAGTGCCATCACCGTTATCCGTGAATACACCTTCTGCGCCCGTGTAAGACACATCTGTGATAGACAAGTCATCGCCGTCAATGTCTGCAGCACCTGCTAGTAGGTCTGCATCCGTGAAGATTAGCGTTCCATCTTCCTCAACGGTAAAGTTTTGGTCTTCTGCTGTTGGTAGGTCATTGACTGGGTTAACCGTTAGGTCGACGCCAGCTTGAACAGTTTCAAGGCCATCTGACACATCGAAGCTCAAATCAATGTCACCGTTGAAATCAGCATCCGGCATGATAGTAAATGAACCATCTTCGTTTGCTGTTACGGTTGCATTGTCACCCGCGGATAGGTTGCTTGCGGTCAGTGCATCACCATCAACATCGGATGCGTTAGCCAACAACTGCTCTTGAGATAGCGTAATTGAACCATCTTCATCAACCGAGTAAGCCACGTTTCCGGCCACTGGTGCGTCGTTAACTGCAATAACTTCAATACCAGCGGTGGTTTGAGCCGTTGCACCGTCGTCATCAATAACCGTCACATCAAGGTTGATGTCGCCGTTAAAGTTTTCGTTTGGTGCGAACGTTACCGAACCATCTTCATTTTGAACCAAGATACCGTCTGCACCTGAGTAGCTCACGCTATCAAGCGACACTTCACCGTCCACATCGGAGCTATTAGCAATCAACTGCTCAGGGCTCAATGTGATGGTGCCATCTTCGTTCATTTGGTAAGACGTTGCGCCTGCCACTGGTGCATCGTTAACGTCTGTTACCGTTACGTCGATATTTGCATCAACCGTCTCTGTACCGTCAGATACTGAGAAGTCCAGACTTACTTCACCGTTAAAGTTCTCGTTCGGTGCAAAGGTGTAAGTGCCATCGCCATTGTCGGTGAACACACCCTCTGCGCCAGTGTAAGACACATCGGCAACTGAAAGCTCATCACCATCAATATCAGAAGCACCCGCTAGCAGTTGCTCATCAGTAAAGGTAAGCGAACCGTCTTCTTCAATGGTGTAAGCGACATCTTCTACAACTGCGATGTCATTCACTGGATTCACAGTAAGGTCAGCCGTTGCAACAACCGTTTCAGTACCATCAGAAAGGTCGAAGCTTAGGTCAATATCGCCATTGAAATCGGCATCCGGGGTAATGGTAAATGAACCATCATCGTTCGCCGTAACGGTCGCGTTATCACCTGCGGTTAGGTTAGCAGCGGTAAGATCATCGCCGTCCACATCCGATGCTTGAGCAAGCAGTTGCTCTTGGCTTAGCGTGATTGAACCATCTTCATCCACTGAGTAAGCCAAGTCACCCGATACTGGTGCGTCGTTGACTGCGATAACATCTATTCCCGCAGTCGTTTGAGCGGTTGCACCATCTTCATCTGCAACGGTGACATCTAGGCTGACATTACCGTTGAAATTTTCATTTGGTGCGAAGCTGTAAGTACCATCACCATTGTCAGTGAAGATACCGTCTGCGCCTGAGTAGGAAACGTCGCTAACGGATACATCACCTTCAATGTCTGAGCTGTTCGCAAGAAGCTGCGCTTCAGAGATGGTAATCACGTTATCTTCGTCAACGCTGTAGGTCGTTGAACCTGCAACTGGCAAGTCATTAACAGCAATGACGTCGATACCAGCGGTTGTTTCAGCGGTTGCGCCATCTTCATCCATAACAGAGACATCAAGACTGATGTCACCGTTAAAGTTTTCGTTTGGAGCAAAGGTGTAAGTACCATCACCATTATCAGTGAATACACCATCAGTGCCGCTGTAGCTTACATCGCTGACAAACACTTCCCCTTCAACATCCGAGCTATTCGCTAGAAGTTGTGCATCGCTTAGGGTGATACTGCCGTCTTCTTCAACGCTGTAAGTTGTAGAACCCGCTACCGGTACGTCATTGATTGGAACAACTTGAACATCAATATTCGCCGACACAACATCAGTACCATCACTCACATCGTAAGTTAGGTCGACATTACCATTGAAGTTCTCGTTTGGCGCAAAGGTGTAAGTACCATCGCCATTATCCGTGAACACACCGTCTGTGCCTTCGTAGTTAACCGACTCGACAGAAAGGTCATCGCCGTCAATATCCGTTGCACCTGCCAATAGCTGTTCATCGGTAAAGGTTAGCGAGCCATCTTCATTAATGGTGTAGTCGTGATCGTAAATTACTGACAGGTCGTTAACTGCTGTTACGGTCACGTCTAGTTCCGCTGGAGTAACCCCACCGTTACCATCGTCTACGTTGTAGCTAATCGAGAATTCACCGTTGAAGTTCTCTTCCGGTGTAATGGTGTAAGTACCGTCACCATTGTCAGTGATAAGCGCGTTCTCAATGGAAACATCTCCAACACTTGGTTCGTTACCCCCCGTATCACCAGAATCATCACCTTCATCGCCAGTTAGCAACTCAGAGATATCAATGCCGTTTTCATTCGCAAGCGCTTCTTCTGCCGTTGGCAAATCGAACGCATTTTGAGTGCCGACATCTTGGCTTGGAACAATGATGCCATTCACGATATCGAATACATGCCAGTGGTCACCTGATGGGTTATCAGATAAATCCGGGCTGAAGGTTTCAACCAATGTATCGCCTACAAACACCTGAACTTGTACATCTTCAACACCATCTACATCCCAACTTCTGTTGGTGTAGTTGTGTACTGAATAGTGCATGTCAGCATCTTGGTAGTTTGGAATGGTAATGGTTTCAGGACCATGGCCATTTACATCATCCACATCTTGTTGAACAACGTTACCTTCACCAAGATCATGGCTCATGTCGCGGTAGTAAATATGGTCTAACTCATTGCCATTATCTGTATCGTATAGCCATAAGTGGTTATCCATATCTCGAGGACTTTCACCCCAAGTCACCACGATACGCATATCTGTGTCTTCAAGTACTTCAGATATAGCGGTTACGCCACCATTCACATCTTCACCCGCAGGGACAAGGAAGCTGTTAGTAATAGAGCCTTCTTGCTCAATGGTGACCGTACCTTGGTCAACGACTGAACCTGTAACAGAGTAATTTCCTGAGTCATCCGTTACTGTGGTGTAGCTATTGCCAGCACTGTCGGTCAGGGTGACTTCTGCACCAGACACTGGATTACTGGTTTCAGCATCCAACACAGTGCCAGTTACGGTTGTTTCATCACCCTGTTCTCCAATAATTGCGGTCATGTCATCGTCTTCGATGTCAGTCGCGAATTGTAGGAGCTCTTCTTGAGTAATGGTGTATGAACCATCTTCTTCAATGGTTATCGCCACATCAGCAGAAACAATTGGCGCGTCGTTAACTGGATCAACGGTCAAGCCTAAGTTAGCGGCAATTGGAGTGTCGCCATCGCTGATGCTGTAGGCAACATCGATGTAGCCATTGAAGTTTTCGCTTGGAGTGATTGAGAACGTGCCATCGCCATTATCGACAATTGTTGCATCGTCACCCACTAAGGTTAAGTCGGAAGCGACAAGATCATCGCCCTCAATATCAGCGGCATTCGCAAGTAGCTGCTCCTGCGTGATAGTGATGACATTATCTTCATCAACGTTCGCGTAAACATCAGATGTCGTTGGCAAGTCATTGACTGGGTTTACCGTCAGATCGGCGTTCGTCACAATTGACTCAGTACCGTCCGAAATATCAAAGCTTAGGTCGATATCACCATTGAAATTAGCATCCGGCGTTACCGTAAAGGTGCCATCGCCATTATCAACAACGGTTGCATTATCGCCTGCGCTTAAATTGCTTGCGGTCAGGTCATCGCCATCCACATCAGAGGCTTGAGATAGCAACTGCTCTTGAGTCAGAGTAATCGAACCATCTTCATCAATGCTGTATGCCAAGTCACCCGATACTGGTGGATCGTTAATTGGAAGAACATCAATACTTGCGCTGGTGGCTACTGTCGCACCGTCTTCATCTGTCACCACGACATCGAGGCTAACATCGCCATCGAAGTTTGCGTTCGGTGCAAAGCTGAATGTGCCGTTACCGTTTTCAGTAAAGATACCGTCAGCGCCTGTGTAAGTAACGCTATCAATCGCCACTTCGCCTTCAATATCCGAAGAGTTCGCCAACAGTTGCTCTGCACTGATGGTGATAACTTCATCTTCGTTGACTGAGTAACTGGTTGAGCCTGCGATTGGCGGATCGTTCACCTCAAGTACGGTGATTCCCGCTGTGGTCGCTTCTGTTGCCCCTTCTTCATCGGTAACAACAACCGCTAAGCTCACATCACCATTGAAGTTCTCGTTTGGCGAGAAGGTGTAAGTGCCGTCACCGTTGTCTTCGAACACACCATCACTGCCAGTGTAAGTCACGCTATCAATCGCAACCTCACCTTCAATATCTGAAGAGTTGGCTAATAGCTGTTCGTTACTGATCGTGATTGAGTTGTCTTCATGCACAGTGTAAGACGTACTACCCGTCACTGGTGGATCGTTCTCAGGCGTCACGCTCACATCAATGCTGGCTTGAACCGTATCCGTGCCATCTGACACATCAAAGCTGAAGTTCACATCACCATTGAAGTTCTCGTTTGGCGCAAAACTGTAGCTTCCGTCACCATTGTCGGTAAGCACACCATCAGCACCCGTGTATGTCACACCTTCGACTGTTAGGTCATCACCTTCAACATCCGTTGCACCCGTTAACAGGTCAGCGTCAGAGAAGTTAAGAACCCCATCTTCACCAATAGTGAATGCTTGATCTTGTGGCTCTGGCGCATCATTGACAGGTGTTACCGTCAAGTCTAGGCCAGCAGCGACCATGTCCTCTCCATCGGTGACATCGTAACTAAATTCGATATTACCGTTGAAGTTTTCACTCGGTGTAATGGTGAAACTGCCATCGTCGTTCATTTGAACGGTCGCATTTTCATCATTGGTGGTTAGATTGATTGCCGATAGGTCATCGCCATCAATGTCGACAGCGTGCTCTAGCAACTGTTCTTGAGTTAGCGTGATGCTGTTATCTTCGGCTGTAACGGCACTAATATCACCGTCAACTTCTGGAGCATCGTTCGCAGGTGAAATGTGAATCGTCACGTCTTGCGTAGCTGTTGCGGTGGTGCCCGTATCAACATCAGTCGATGTTGCATTCACAGTTAGAACCACATCACCATTGAAGTCACCTGAAGGGATAAACTCTAGCCCTTCTAGCTCACCTGGTTGCAATGACCATGTGCCATCACCGTTATCGATACCTGCAGAAAGCGAGCTGCCTTCTGGCACGTCTTCAATCAAGATAGCAAGGTTTTCTGAGCCATCGGTATCGGTTAGAGCGGCATCAATATCGAGTGGTACAGGTGTATCTTCGGTACCAATGATTTGGTATTCCGCGTCAGACACTGTGATTTCGATGTTGTCGATACCAAACGACTCGTCATTGACGCTTTGATTCAGAGTTGAACCGAAGCCAAGTTCAAGTTGGCCGTCTTCTACTGGTACCGTTAGGTTGATTTGATGTGCTTGGTCATTCCAACCACTGAAGCCCTCACCTTGCGATACGCCGTGAACCACTTCGCCGACTTCATTTCCTTCTGAATCGTAGAGCGTTGTTGTGCCATCTTGAGTACGGAACGCAGAGTTATCTAACGAGGTAAGCTCTTCGCCACCGACAAAGATTTGGAACGACTCACCATCCCAAGAGTCAATTTCGTAGAAGTTGAACGAGATATTAACTTCGCTCACATCACTTGGAATGTCGTAAGTTTTGCTGACGGCTTCATCACCGCCCGTTCCACCAATACGACCTAGCATGTCACCCGACTCGAAGCCTTGTGAGCTTTCAGTACCTGTATTCCAACCGTTTGAGCCAGACTCGAAGTTATCGGAAGCAATCACCAAATCAGACGCAATCGACAGCTCTGGCATATCAACCACAGATTGAACATCAATCGTCGCTTCTGCTGGTACTGTCGCGGTACCGTCATTCACGTCGAACGTCACATTCACATTACCGTCGAAGTTTTCATTCGGTGCGAATGTGTAAGTGCCGTCGCCGTTATCTACCAAAGTACCGCTATCTGAAGCCACATTTTCAACCGATAGGTTATCGCCATCAATGTCGCCCGCATTTTGCAGCAGTTGTTCTTCTGTGAAGGTAAAGCTGGTGTCTTCTTGAGTCACAAATTGTGGCTCACCGACTGTTGGCAAGTCATTAACTGGGTTAACCGTTAGGTCAGCCGTTGCTTGAAGCGTCGCATCACCATCGGTAATGTCGAAGTTCAAATCAATGTCGCCATTGAAGTTAGCATCTGGCGTGATAGTGAAACTACCATCATCGTTTGCAGTAACTGTCGCATCACCACCAACGGTCAGGTTAGCCGCTGTTAAGTCATCGCCATCCACGTCACTCGCTTGAGCAAGTAATTGCTCTTGGCTCAAGGTAATTGAGCCATCTTCGTCCACGCTGTACGCCAAGTCGCCCGATACCGGAGCATCGTTAACAGGCAGAACATCAATGCTTGCGTTGGTCGCTACGGTTGCGCCTTCTTCATCAGTAACGACAACATCAAGGCTTACATCGCCATCGAAGTTCGCGTTAGGTGCGAAGCTGAATGTTCCGTCACCATTGTCGGTAAAGATACCGTCTGAGCCTGTGTAGTTAACGCTATCAATCGCCACTTCACCTTCGATATCAGAAGCGTTCGCCAACAGTTGCTCTGAACTGATGGTGATAACTTCGTCCTCGTTGACTGAGTAGCTGGTTGAGCCTGCGATTGGTGGATCGTTCACCTCAAGTACAGTAATACCCGCGGTGGTCGCATCAGTTGCGCCCTCTTCATCAGTAACGACGACATCAAGGCTAACTTCGCCGTTGAAGTTTTCGTTCGGTGAGAAGGTGTAAGTACCGTCACCATTGTCTTCAAAGACACCGTCAGCGCCAGTGTAAGTCACGCTATCGACTGCCACATCACCTTCAATGTCCGAAGAGTTAGCAAGTAACTGTTCGTCACTGATGGTAATTGAGTTGTCTTCATGAACGGTGTAAGACGTGCTACCTGCAACCGGTGGATCGTTCTCTGGTGTCACGCTGACATCAATGTTGGCTTGAACCGTATCCGTGCCATCTGACACATCAAAACTGAAGTTCACATCACCATTGAAGTTTTCGTTTGGCGCAAAGCTGTAGCTTCCGTCGCCATTATCAGTAAGAACACCATCCGCACCTGTGTAAGTAACGCCTTCAACCGATAGGTCATCTCCATCAATGTCAGTCGCACCTGTCAGCAAGTCTTCGTCAGTGAAGTTCAAGATGCCGTCTTCACCGATGCTGAACGTTTGATCTTGTGGTTGTGGAAGATCATTAACTGGGTTAACGGTTAGGTCAGCCGTCGCAACCAGCGTATCTGTACCGTCGCTAATGTCGAACGTTAGGTCAATGTCACCATTGAAGTTCGCATCTGGCGTAATGGTAAAGCTGCCGTCATCGTTAGCAACAACCGTCGCGTCTCCATCAACAATCAAGTTAGAAGCAGTAAGGTCGTCGCCATCTACATCACTCGCTTGAGAAAGAAGCTGCTCCTGGCTCAAGGTAATCGAACCGTCTTCCTCAACACTGTATGCCAGGTCGCCTGATACTGGTACGTCGTTGATTGGTAATACATCAACCGTAATAAACGTATCAACTTGAGCGCCGTCTTCATCTTGAATGGTCACATCCAACTGCACTTGGCCGTTGAAGTTTTCATTCGGTGCGAAGCTACATGTACCGTCACCATTGATTGAGAAGATGCCGTCTGGACCGTCGTAGTTGATCTCAATAAGCTCAACATCACCTTCAATATCAGATGCGTTCAGCAGAACTTGAGACTCACTGAAAGTCAGTACTGAATCTTCATCGATAGTGTATGACGTTGGGCCAGCAACTGGCGGATCGTTCACTTCTAGAACCGTAATTCCCGCTGTAGTCGATACGGCTGCATCGTCTTCATCCACAACAACCACATCAAGGCTAACTTCGCCATTGAAGTTCTCGTTTGGAGAGAAGGTATATGTACCGTCGCCGTTGATTTCTAGAACACCGTCACTACCACTGTAAGTCACGCTATCAATCGCCACTTCACCTTCGATATCCGAAGAGTTCGCTAGCAATTGTTCGTTACTGATCGTAATAGAGTTGTCTTCATGAACCGTGTAAGACGTGCTACCCGCAACCGGTGGATCATTCTCTGGCGTCACGCTCACATCAATGTTGGCGCTTACCGTATCGGTACCATCTGATACATTGAACGAGAAGTTCACATCGCCATTGAAGTTTTCATTTGGTGCGAAGCTGTATGTGCCATCGCCATTATCAGTTAGGACACCGTCTGTTCCAGTGTACGTTACACCTTCAACACTTAGGTCGTCCCCTTCAATGTCCGTCGCACCTGTTAATAGGTCTTGGTCATTGAAAGTTAACACGCCATCTTCGCCGACTGTGAATGTCTGGTCTTGTGCTTCTGGACCGTCGTTCACAGGTGAAACCGTTAGCTCTAGGTTGGTAGAGACAACATCATCACCATCAGACACATCAAACGTAAAGCTTACATCACCATTGAAATCAGCATCTGGCGTTAATGTGTACGTACCATCACCGTTATCGGTAATCGTAACGCTCTCATCATCGGTTGCTAAATTCAGAGCCGTCAGCTGATCGCCATCTAAATCACGCGCATTAGCTAATAGGTCTTCTTGCGTAATGATGATTGAACCATCTTCTTCAACCGTTGCAGAAACCGGAAGTGCTTCAGGTGCGTGCTCAATGTGCGCGCCTGTCGCGTTAATGTAGATGGTTTGAGAGACCGTTTCAGAATCATCATTCGATAGCTCTGTTGCGGTTGCGGTTACATGAACTTCAAGCTGTTCGTTGAAGTCTTCAGGTAGCTGGATTTGTAGTGCATTTTCGATAGCCGTTGTTGGTAAGTTCACCGTACCATCAGGGCCAACCGTCACTTCACCGCTGTAGATTTGGCTGTTCACTTCACCGACATCGATTGTGAAGTTGAAATCTGTGTAGTCAGCATCACCGCCGCCATACAAATCTTCAAAGCCGTAAACCAGCTCGCCGTCTTCATTAACCGTCGTGCGAGTATGTTCTATACCATCTTGGTTTAGCTGAGAGCTTGAACCACCATGGAAGATCGCGTCACCATTCTGGCCTTGAATCACGGTCTCGGTTCCATCTGCCGCAACAAAGACAAGTTGAGGATCAACCGTATCCATGTTCGCAGGTGAACCATCCTCAGCACGGAACTCGTACTGACCGCCTTGCATCGCATCAAAGTCGTTGTGCTGATGTCCGTTTGGAATTAAGAACAGGTTAAAGCTTTCGCCTTCCGCAACTTGGAAGCTGAACTGTTCTTGCCCAGGAACAAGGTCACCACCACCATCGACTTGTGAGGCGTTCTCGTAGACGATTTCAACGCCCGTGATGTTGCCGTCTTCGTCAACTTTGTAGTAACCCGCTGTGTTTTCGTAACCAGCCGTCTCACCCTCAAATGTGACTGTAATTTCAGTATCGTTGTAACTGGTGATACCGTTGTCTTGGTTATTGATTACCCCTTCGTTATCGTAGGTAATCACTGAGCCTTCAGGCACACCATCAACCGTTACCGTCAATGTTTCTGATAGATCTTGGTCTACCAGCGCCGCTGCAATATTAAGCTCAACAATGCCGCCTGGCTCAACCAGAATTGCTTCATCATCAACGTTGACACCATCGCCATCCGTGATAACTAGGTCAGGTGCATCAGCTACGGCTTCAATGTGAACATTGATGTCTTGTTCAACTTCATCCGTGCCGTCTGTCACCGTAAAGCTGAACTGCAGGTCACCACTGAAGTGCTCTTCAGGAACGAAGCTGAACGTGCCATCACCGTTGTCGGTGACTGTGCCTTCATCGCCAGAGTAATTGATGCTAGTAACGCTTAGGTCGTCGCCATCAATATCAATCGCACCACTCAACAGATCTTCTTGAGTGAACAGGATGCTGCCATCCTCTTCAATGTGGTACAGGCCTGGAGCAACAACTGGAATGTCATTCACCGGATTAACGGTCAATGTCATGTCATTCGACGTGCTCAGCTCACCGTCGCTCACCTCATAAGTGAATGCAATATCACCGTTGAAGTTTTCAGAAGGTGTCACTGTGTACGTGCCATCACCGTTGTCGACAATGCTTGCGTTCGGATCATTGGTTTCAAGCGAAGAAGCAAATAGCTCATCGCCATCTTGGTCGCTCGCGTTCTCCAGTAGCATTTCTTGTGTAACGAGGATTGAACCATCTTCGTCGACATCAGCCACCATTGGCGTCGCTTCTGGCGCATCATTGACGAACTCAACTTTTAGGTCGATGTTTGCGGCAACCACATCAGTGCCATCGCTCACATCAAACGCTAAGTCAACGTTACCGAAGAAGCCCTGCTCTGGTGTTAATGTGTATGTTCCATCGCCATTGTCTGTGACTTCTACCGTGTCGCTTGCACTCGTCACATTCACAACTGACAGTTCGTCGCCTTCAATGTCTGTCGCTTGTGCTAATAGTTCAGCTTCGGTAATGGTAATCGCTTGACCGTCTTCCGTAGTGAAAGACATGTCAGGCACGTCTGGAGCATCGTTGATAGGGTTTACGGTTAGGTTGAGGTCAGCCGCAACAGTTTCGATCGCGTCAGTGACATCATAAGTAAACTCAATCTCACCAAAGAAATCTGCACTTGGTGTAATAGTGAAGCTACCGTCTGGGTTTTCTACAACAACCGCATTTGGATCGTTGGTCGCAAAGTTAACCGCTTCAAGGTTATCGCCATCTACATCGGTTGCATTCGCTAACAGATCCTCTTGAGTGATAGTGATTGAACCATCTTCATCAACAGCGGCTTCAATTGGACCACTCACCTCAGGGCCTTCATTGACAATTTCAACGTCAACTCTTGCTGTACTTGGTGCGCTTGCTTGCCCATCACTGATATCGAAAGTCAGATTCACTTCACCGTAGAAGTCTTCTGCAGGTTCGAAGGTAAAGGTATTATCACCGTTATCCGTTAACGTACCTTGCGTTTGGTCTGCAAGTAATAGGTTTTCGACATGAAGAATGTCGCCATCAACATCGGTAGCACCAGACAATAGGTCTTTCGCTTCGATGATCATGGAGCCGTTTTCAAGCATTTGGGTGTGCAATGGTTCACCCGGAACCGGCACATCATTGACTGGTACGACCGTTAGGTCTAGATGCGTTGCAACTTCATCAGTTCCATCAAACACCTTGTAGTCGATGTCGATTTCACCATTGAAGTTTTCATTCGGCATGAAGGTAAACGTACCATCGCCGTTATCAACTAGCTCACCGTTATCACCACCGTAAGTGATGTCAGAAATAGACAGCGTATCGCCTTCCACATCTGTGGTGTTCGCTAGCAAGTCATCTGCACTGAACGTGATACCTTCATCTTCATCTGTCGATAGAACAATCGGGCCAGAAACGATTGGCGCATCATTTACTGATTCGAAATTGATATTGATGATATTGCTGTCTGTCAGCTCACCATCGGTAACTTGGTAACCAAGTTCGATTTCACCATGGAAGTTTTCATCCGGTGTTACCGTCCAAGTGCCATCACCATTATCGGTGAGTGTTGCATGCTCTGAGTTTTCACCCACTAGCTCTAGATTTTCAATATCAAGGTCGTCGCCATCAATATCAGATGCTTGCGCCAGTAGTTGCTCTTCGGTAATCACAACCGAAGCAAACTGGGCAGAACCATCGGTATCGACAGTAATATTCGGAAGATCAGCCGTTAACTCGATTTCGTTGTCACCCGCATGGATATTCAACTCAACCGTTTCAGTAATCTCTGAGCCATCTACACCAATCGATGTAAACACCGCTTCATCATGACAAGTTTGTGACACTGTCATGTTTTGAACGACGTAAGTACCATTACCTTGCACGGTACCAAGCTCAAAGTAGGACACTGGTTGATCAACCGTTAGCGTGTAATCTGTCTCGAAAGTACCACGGTCTTCTTTGTGGTAAGTCATCGAGTCAATTAGGTCGCCATCCTCATTGAACGCTTTGATTTCTACTTCTGTAAAGTGACGAGACTCTTCCATGAACCAGCCACCCAAACCATCTAGGTGGAAACTGATTTCATTGATGTCTTGACCTTCAACTGAAACCGTCAGTTTCTCATCACCACTTAAGCCTTGGCGGTCAGTATCACCGATACCATGACCAATGTGGGTGTTGCCATTCCAGGCACCAAGAGGGTCATCGTTACTTTGAACAGTTACCGTTAAGTCACCATCTGAGAACTCACGCGTATAAGGGTCAACTTCTGTACCCCAATCATCCACGCTCGCGTTATCGTCAAACGTACCGATTTGTGTGGTGTGTGTACCTTCAGCAAGAGCATCTTCACTTGGAACAAAGCGCACTTCGGTATCTGCAGGAACTTCTTGTCCTACTTCCAGTACCACCCATTCGTCATTCACATTTGCTTCAATGATGCCGTTTTCTGGCGCTTGGTCTAAACGTAGTGCTGGTTCTTCACGAAGTGTCACACCAACTGTTTGGTCTTCTTGCGCTTGGATGAAGATTTCATCGCCCGCTTCTGGCGCATCGTTGACAGGGTTAACCGTCAAGTCGAGTGTCGTCAGAACTTCATTCTCACCATCACTGATGCTGTATGTGAAGTCCAACTCGCCATTGAAGTTTTCTGTGTGCGTAATAGTGAATGAACCATCGTCATTAGTAACAATTGTCGCATCTGGATCGTTGGTTTGTAGGTTAGATGCCGTTAACTCATCACCTTCAACATCGGTCGCATTAGCGAGTAACTGCTCTTGAGTAATGGTGATTGAATTATCTTCATCGACTTCAGCCTGAATGCCCGAAGTTTCAGGTCCATCATTCACAGCAATAACATCGATGCCAGCAGTTGTGGTTGCGGTTGCACCGTCTTCGTCAACGACAACAACGTCTAGTGAAATATCACCATCGAAGTTTTCATTTGGCGTAAAGGTGTAAGTACCATTGCCATTATCAACAAATGAGCCGTCATCACCGGAGTACGATACTCCAGACAGTGAAACATCGCCTTCTACATCGGAAGAGTTTGCCAATAGTTGCTCATCACTGATCGTGATTTGCCCATCTTCTTGGACTGTGTAAGATGTCGAGCCCGCTACCGGTGGATCATTCTCAGGCGTTACGCTGACATCAATAACAGCTGATGTTGAATCAGTACCGTCAGAGACATCGAATGAGAATTGAACATCACCATTGAAGTTCTCGTTTGGAGCAAAGCTATATGTGCCGTCGCCATTATCGCTAAGAACACCATCTGCACCTGTGTAGAGCACGTTTTCAATCGACAGTTCATCACCATCAATATCCGACGCACCTGCAAGCAGGTCAGCATCGGTGAAGAGTAACGTACCGTCTTCTTCAATCGTGAACTGTTGATCTTGCGCTTGTGGCAAGTCATTAACCGGATTCACGGTAATGTCTAGGCCAACTTGAACTGAACCACCATCGTTATCGATGATATCGAAGTTCAGGTCTAGGTCACCGTTGTAGTCGGCGTTAGGCGTAATGGTGTAGCTGCCATCATCATTGTGTTGGATGGTCGCATTTTCATCAGTAGATAGGTTGATAGCTTCTAAGTTGTCGCTATCGATATCATCGGCTCTTGCAAGCAATTGCTCTTGGCTTAGCGTGATGGAGCTATCTTCATTGATGGTGTAAGCCAAATCACCCGATACTGGCGCATCATTGATTGGCAATACATCAACGTTAATGTGTGTTTCAACCGTTGCGCCATCTTCATCTTGAATGGTCACACCCAGTTGAACCTGACCATTGAAGTTTTCGTTGGGTGCAAAGCTACATGTACCATCACCATTTACAGTGAAGATACCGTCAGAGCCATCGTAGTTAATGCCAACAAGTTCTACATCGCCTTCGATATCCGAAGCATTCACAAGAATCTGAGATTCACTGAACGTCAGAACAGAATCTTCGTCAATTGTGTATGACGTTGGACCCGCAACTGGTGGGTCGTTCACTTCAAGAACGGTAATACCTGCTGTGGTTTCATCAATTGCACCCTCTTCATCTGCAACAATCACATCAAGGCTAATATCACCGCTGAAGTTTTCGTTAGGAAGGAAGGTATAGCTGCCATCGCCGTTATCTTGGAACACACCATCAGTGCCACTGTAAGTCACAGTATCAACCGACACCGGACCTTCAATATCCGAAGAGTTAGCTAGCAACTGTTCATCAGAAATTGTGATGGCATTGTCTTCATTGACCATGTATGAGGTTGAACCCGCAACTGGCGGATCGTTCTCAGGTGTCACACTCACATCAATGTTAGCGCTGACCGTTTCTGTGCCATCAGACACATCGAAACTGAAGTTCACATCGCCATTGAAGTTTTCATTTGGCGCAAAGGTATAAGTACCATCACCGTGGTCGGTCAGTACGCCATCACCACCTGTATAGCTAATACCTTCAACGGTTAAGTCGTCGCCATCAATATCGGTGGCACCGGTGAGTAGGTCGGCATCTGTAAATTGAAGCGTACCGTCTTCTGCAATACTGAATTGTTGGTCTTGAGGAACCGGCAAGTCATTAACTGGGTTAACAGTAAGATCGGCGGTTGCTTGAACTGTGTCAGTACCATCAGTGATGTTGAATTGAATATCAATGTCACCATTGAAGTTCGCATCTGGAACGATGGTAAAGCTACCATCATCATTGGCGGTTACTGTTGCGTTACCATCTACCGTTAAGTCGCTCGCGGTTAGGTCTTCACCTTCAACATCAAACGCTTGAGACAACAGTTGCTCTTGGCTCAGTGTGATTGAACCGTCTTCGTTAACGTTGTAAGCCAAATCACCCGATACTGGTGCATCATTGATTGGCAGAACGTCAACATTGATGACGGTTTCAACCTCTGCACCGTCTTCATCACGAATGGTGACATCAAGCTGAACTTGGCCATTAAAGTTCTCATTCGGAGCGAAGCTACAAGTGCCATCACCATTTACTGAGAAGATGCCCTCAGGGCCATCGTAGCTAATACCAACTAGCTCAACATCCCCTTCCACATCCGAAGCGTTAAGTAGTACCTGTGATTCACTGAATGTCAGTACTGAGTCTTCATCAATCGTATACGACGTTGGACCAGCTACAGGTGGATCGTTCACTTCAAGAACATTGATACCCGCAGTCGTCGCGTCGGTCGCACCATCTTCAT
>NZ_JBFSVK010000013.1:0-137819 GCF_041467855.1 Vibrio sp. 10N.247.311.51
TTAACGGTTGCCGGTTTTCAAGACCGGTGCTTTCGACCACTCAGCCATCCCTCCAGTGGCGTGAATAATATAAGGGGTGGAGGATCTTGTAAACCCTTAATTTTCATAATTTTGTTTTGTTGCTTGTTTTCTAATCATTCACGGCAATAAAAAAGGGAAGCCATTGGCTTCCCTTTTCTGTTTGCTGATTATTTAGTCATTTTTTGTGTAGAAACGCTGTAGCTCTGTGAGGCCTTGCATCAATACAGGTAAGCGAGGGCTTACGTTTTTCAGGCGCTTGTAATTCTGGTCGTACAATTTGTAGTTACCAAATTTATCTAGCACCGTTGTTTGCTGATCAGTAACAAGCGCAAGTTCACGAGAATCGCCCGCGAGGATCCACTTTCTGCTACGCTCATTAAACAGGCTGCGACCACTACTGAAATCCGTTGGGTTCGAAGATACACCCAATAGCTCTTGCATCAGTGTTACTGACACGTCTAGATGACTAGAACGGTGAGTGTATTCAGAAGCAGACTTACCAGGCCAGCTGATAAACAGTGGCACCTGTAATTGATAACGACTGTAGTTGGAGTTTGCACCCCAGCTATTGGTTTTGGTTTCGTTAAACTCAGTACCGTGGTTAGAGGTAATGATAACCACTGTGTTGTCGGCGAGCTCTAAGCGTTCTAGTTCAGCGTAGATAGTTGCTAGCTGAGCATCGGCCGCAGTCGCTGACTTTTGATAGTCTGCTGCAAAACGCTCTGCTGTCGTTAGCGTAGAGTCCGACTCTGAACTTGAATCGTAGCTGGCGAAGTTATCCAGTGTAGTTAGTTCAATAAAGTTAAACCAAGGGCGTTTAGCTTGCGGTGATTGAATCCAGTCAGACCAAGCTTTTATGGCACTCTGGTCATCATAAGTTGCTTGCTCTGGCATCACATCACGGCCTCGGAAGATGATATCCGAGTACAGTGCATCACTAAAGTTGTCGCCACTGAAAGCAGCGAACTTGTAATCGTGATTCTCTAAAACATCGAGCAATACTGCGCTTGACCCTTGAGCTTCAATGCTGCTTGCGTAGCTGCTCGGTAGGCCGTAGAACAAGCCAAAAATACCAAACATATCGTTACTTGAACTGTAGTGGTTGGTGAAGTTGATCGACTGTTGTGCGTAGGCATAGCTGTTTGGCATCGCTGTCGCATTAAGTGCGTCAGAGCGAAGGTTGTTCACACTCACCATCAGGATATTAAGATCATCACTGCGGCGGTTGTATTGAATTTTTTCTAGCGGGTAGCTAACTAGGTTTACGTTCTCTTTGTTCGCTTCTAAACGCTCAAGGTACTCTTCACGGTCTAATAGGCCATGTTTTTCCATAAAGCTTTTCGCTGTCATTGGGTAAGACAGTGGGAAGTTCGCTTTCTGGCTAGTAATTGGGTTATAGAAATACGCATCAGCCCACATGTAGGTCAAGTGGCTGCTGATGAAACACAGGAAGAAGACGGCAGTAATCGGACGGCCAATGTGTTTATGAGACAGTTTACGCTGCTTACGCCAAACCCACTCAGACAGACCAAGCTGTAGTAAGAAGATAAATGGCATAACAATGAAGAGGTGCTGCAAATCAGACGTGAATGCAGATTCCTCTCCACTGAATAAAACCTCCCACACGACAGGCGTCAGGTGGAGGTTTATATTTTGATACGTTTGGGTATCAATCAGTAGGACAGTTAAACCTATGGTCGCGAAGATAACGGCAACCAAACGTAATAACTTCCTCGACGGAAGAATAAAAGTGAGCGGGAACAGCACTAATAGATAGAGCGCGAACACTAAAAAGCCAAAATGACCAACCCACGATGCAGCCAAATAGAATTGACCTAGCAAGGTTTCTGGCCAAGCAGATTGAGTAATATAACGAGTACCAATCAACATCGCAGCAATGATGTTGAAAAATGCAAACCAGTGACCCCAACCAACCAGTCGAGATACACGATCGCTATATGAGTTTGCGCTGTCTACCATTTATAATTCTTTTATCCGTCAATCAAATTTAGTGAGACTTTTTATCTTCAAGAGAAGAAATTAAAGCCTCGGCAAATTTTTCAGCAATTCCTTTGCGTTGTGAAGCAGCAACATTCTGATTTAAGACATTGGTTGCGATATTTCCAGCGATCATCAGTGAAAGTTCTGGCGAAGCTTTGTGCTTAGATAGTACAGCACCTACTTCAGCTAGGATTTTTTCAACTTGATCATCTGTGTATTTAGATATAATCGGCATAAGGACTCTAATAATGATAGTAAAAGCGGCTTATGATAACCTACTATGCACGACAACTGAAACCTGAACGGTAATATTTTCACTATGAGCCTTCACCTTTCCAACGTAATTTTACACCAGCTGAGCAAGAACGATCAGGATGAGCTGATTGTTAACTATCGTGCTGAATCTCTAGAAAACGATGCTTCATCTGAAAGCCTAGTTGCTGAACTTCACCGTGTTTTTAATTCAAAAGCAGGCAAAGGGTTTGGTTCTTTCAAATCTGACAGCGAATTCCAGCAGTGGTTGCATCAACTTCGTGCTGGTGAGACAAACTTTTACGATTTTTCTCAAAAGAGTGCGCAACGTCTAAAAGACGAACTATCAAAGTACCCATTCGCTGACGAAGGTATCTTGGTAATGGCTGAATATCAGTCACTTGCAACAGATTACCTTTTCATTGGTTTATTGCCTTCAAACCAAAGCCTAAAGGTAACTGAAGGGCTTGATATTAGTGCGACTGACTACCTTGATATCTCAAAAATGGATATCGCGGCTCGCCTAGACCTTTCAACTTATGAGACTGATAAAGAGTCAAACCGTTACTTAACTTACATTAAAGGACGTGTTGGCCGTAAAGTCGCGGATTTCTTCTTAGATTTCTTACAAGCTGAAGTGGGTTTGGATGCGAAACAGCAAAACCAAGTACTGATGCAAGCGGTAGAAGACTTCGTTTCTGACTCTAAATTAGAGAAAGAAGAAGCGATCAGCTACAAAAAGCAGGTTGCGGATTACTGTAACGAGCAGCTTAAAGCGGGCGATGAAGTGCAAGTTCGTGAACTTTCTGGTGAGTTGCCAGCGAGCACAGATGGCACAAGCTTCTTTGACTATACTAGTGAGCAAGGCTACGAGTTAGAGGACAGCTTCCCAGCCGATCGCGCAACTATGCGTAAACTAACAAAATTTGTTGGTGCTGGTGGCGGTTTGAATGTTAGTTTTGATAGTCTGCTTCTAGGCGAACGTATCTTTTACGATCCAGAGACAGACACGCTAACGATTAAAGGCACTCCACCGAACTTACGTGACCAACTGACTCGCAATAAGTCATAGTCCGAAGTTAACGGATAAAAGCGGCAGCAGGACGTTGTCGCTTATTTTGTGCTTAATCTTTTAGCTACGGTCATGGCTTCAAGTTAACACGCACAAGGAATATAGATGGAACAATCAGTAGCAAAGCCCAAACGCTTTAAAAAACCAGCCACCTTCTTGGTTGTGCTCTTGGCTCTGTGGCTACTTCCTTCATTGGCTCTTCTTAACCTAAGCCGTTCCTACACCAATTCTCTTGCTCAAATTGAAGAACTCGGTATTCGAGTCAACGAATTGAGGCAATCGCTTTATTTCTCAGAACCGCTTCGAGTCTCCCGTATCAATGATCTCGCACTCGATGCTCAGTTGGTTTATTCGATCCGACTGCAGATTGAATCAGATTTCCAACACGCCTTGTTTCGTCCTGATGTGAACCAACTGTTGTACGTAGCTGATCAGTTCCTTGAAAAGTTCGATGAGTTCATTCCAATCGAAAGCCAAGTTCAAGACATCGTTGATAATATTAAGATCTTGCGTGCGGATAAAGAGCTTTCACCTAAGCTAAAACCACTCCTCAATGAATTCGGCGTTGTGGTATTTGAAGCCATGTATTCTGACAATCAAAGCTCGTCAGCGACTTATCGCGCCTTTGATTCCATTCTGGACAAATCTTATTCACTAGAAACCGAAGAGCAAGATGCACTCCAGCAGTTACTGGCTGATGCGTCAGCGTTGTTGAGTGATTACGCTCAGCTTAACTATTTGGTTGATAAGATTAAGAAAAACTCAGTAAATGAACAGATCATAAAACTCGAAGCTGAGTTCCATGATCGTCAATTCAACCTATTGTTGGTGATGCTAGGCTTAAGCTTGGTGGCGATGAGCGGGATAGTGTTTTGGGGCGTTAGGTCCACAAAAACGATGAAAGAAGCAGACCAAGAATTCAGCTCGGAACTAGAAATTAATTCAAGTAAGGAAGACGCTTCTTCTAGCGATGTTGTTTCCTCAGCAGTGAAACAAGCAGATCACGACGCTTATGTATCCGAGAGCACCTCAACGAGACAGTCTTCCGACCTTCAACCTCCGCAGAGCGTTAACGTTACAAGCCAACCCGTTGTACCGCAAGACTCTATTCAGCAAGCCTCTGAGCAGGCGCCAGTAGTAGAGAAACACATTGCCAGTGTCACAGATTCAAAGCCTGCGATTGATATTGAAGACATGTTAGAAACGCTCGATGGTGATGCTGAATCTGTCGAACTCTTACTTGGTGTGTTTGTACAAGACCACGCCAGTGACTACGAGAAGTTTAAGTCTTTGTTGACTAAAGATGAAACCTCCGCGGCTCGCATTGTACATAGCTTAAAAGGTGTGGCCGGCAGTATTAAAGCGTCTCGGTTAGCCATCATTGCCGCAAGTATTGAAATGACAATGAAGCAGTCCAGAGCGATCAGTGAACATGATTTGGCTGAACTAGAGCAGGCCATAAAAGCCTCTGTGGATTCTGCTCATGAATATTTAGACAGTCAGCGTTAACTTTTACAGGATTTTTGACAATACTCTGACGAAGCGCTCATACAATCCGCGCCCTTAGTCTTTGTCAGAGGTTTATATGTTACGAGTTTCGAGTCGAAGTTGGATGGTGTTGGTGCTTAGCATTGTGCTAAGTGGTTGTTCTCTCTTAGAAGTTAAGTTAGATAGTCAAACGACGCCTCTCACTCAACAAGAGTTAAATGCTCGGGTCATGACTCGTGAATACGCCAAGATGTTCTTTACACGAGTAGAAGACTCGGCCGATCTCATCGCGCAATCTTACCCTGCTGATGACACCTTACATCAATCTTATGTGTTGCTTTGGAAGATCCATGCAGAGCAGGGCTTACAACAAGCGGCTTACCAAACTTCCCCTATGTCTGCATTAATTGACTCGTGGGTTTTCACTGCCCAAATGAATCAGTTTTATAGCCAAGGCGATGGTGCGGATCTGTTCGTGACGGATGATGCGGTAGAGACTTCTCGTTTTCTTGACCAAGAAGCTGAGAAACTGGCAAAGGGTGTATTGAGCTCGAGTGATTTCAAAAGCAGCAAAGCGTTCGTTGCTCAGTTTGCTGCTAGCCACCCGTTTAAAGACCTCACATTCAGAAGCACACCTGCTTACCGTGAATGGCTAAGTTACCTTGGTAAAGACGAATCGCAAATCGTTCAGAGCTTAGGCACCATGCCAGAAGCCATGAGTGACGCATCTGATCGTTTAAGCCTTATGGCTGACCAGACACCGAAACTGATGTCGTGGAAGGCGGAGCTGGTTGCATTGAATAGCTCACTAACGGGTGAAGACCTATCGATGACGCTGGAAAGCCTTCGTCAAACATCAGCAAGCATGCAAGACTTCATTGAGAACAACCCGGAATACATGCAAACACTGGCTTCTATTATGTCGACAGAAATGCAGCCATTGCTCAACGACCTGAGCGATAAAACCGACCAAAAATTAGCGATGCTGAGCGATGAACGTGTGGCGTTAGAAAAAATGGTCACACGTGAGAGAGAAGCACTGGTAGAGATGATTGCGAAAGAGCGCATCGAGATTGCTGGCATTGTGACTTCAGAAAGAGAGTTGTTCACTCAAGACCTTGATCGTGTCTCTCAAGAGGTGGTGGTACTTGCAATTGATAAACTGATGGAGTTAATCAAAGGTGTGATTATTTACTTCATCCTGTTTATCTTAGTGGTGTTCTTTGCCCCGTTAGGTATCGGTTACTGGTTGGGTAAACGAACCGCCAATAGATAGATAAATAAGTAAATCAGCAGATCAAAAAAAGAGCGCTCTAGGGCGCTCTTTTTGCATTTATCTATTAACGTTTTGAGTTAGTTCGAAAGCGTTAGCTCCTGAACTTAAGCTTGTTGCTTGCTTAACTCTGTCGCTTCTTCAGCTTCAAACGCTGGTGCTGTTGGTTCACACTTATCAACGAACCAACCCATGTAAGACGTCACTATAGTCACGATGATACAGATGAAGCTTAACCACATGAAGGGTGCGTAAGACAGCGTCGCAACACCAAGAATACTCGCCATGTAGATGCCGTTGTCACTCCACGGAACCATACCCGACGTTAGCGTGCCACCAAACTCAGCATTACGAGATAGGTTCTTACGCTTGTAGCCTAAACGGTCGTAGTTTTTCGCACAGATTTTTGGCGTAAGGATTAACGATACGTACATTGCAGAACCGAACACGTTACCCATGAAAGCCGTACCAATTGTGCTCGTCGCTAGTGAACCTGCACTGTTTACGCGGCGCTCAAACACCTTAGCGATTGTCTCTAGTACGCCCACTTTATCCAGTAAGCCACCGAAACCTAGACCAAATACGATAACCGCAACTGAACCTAGCATTGAAGACATGCCGCCACGGTTAAGAATCGAATCAATAAACTCGACGCCAGATGAGATTGAGAACGGTGCCCAAGCAGTGTTGAATGCCGTTAGGAAGTCGATATCTTGGATCATGACTGCCCAGATAATACCCAGCAGAGAACCAAAGCTGATGACCGGGAATGAAGGCATACGGAAAGCCAACAGACCAAGTACGATAAGTACTGGAACGAATGAGTAAGGCGTGATGTAGAACTGAACTTCCATCGCTTTGATGACAGAGTCTACTTGGCTCATATCAACGTTGCCTGCGTAGTGGAAACCAAACGCAGTGAACATGATACCGGTAATTACGTAGCTGATTAACGCAACTGGCAACATGCCCTTGATGTGTTCAACTACTTCAACACCAGACATTGAAGAAGCCAGAATCACTGAATCAGAAAGCGGAGACATCTTGTCACCGAAGTAACAACCTGACAGTACGGCACCTGCAGTAATCGGTGCTGGAACACCTAGACCTTGGCCGATACCCATCATCGCGATACCTGCTGTACCCGCAGCACCCCAAGAAGTACCGGTCGCCAATGCAGTTAGAGAACAGATGATCATGGTCGCTAAAAGGAAGATAGAAGGGTGGATAGCTTTCAGACCATAGTAAATGATAGTAGGTACGATCCCGCCTGAGATCCAAGTACCAACAAGAGCGCCAACGGCTAAAAGTATTAAAACTGCGCCTAAGCCATTGGATATTCCTTTGAGTGCTGCTTTTTCTAAGTCTTTGTATTGGTGTCCAAGACGAATACCAAGAACCATGATAATGAACCAGCCAATATACAAGGCAAGTTGAATTGGAAGGTCAAGCTTTGCAGTAAAGGAAAAAGCAAGGGATAGAAATAGTCCTAACGCGATGAATACCTGCAATAGGTTCGGTAGGCGAGTTTTACTCTGCTTCATAAAAGCCTCTTGTGATTTCGAGCATTTATAGTGCTTCGTTATAGTGTGTGGTGCAAAACGGACACTACAGTAATTAGTTTATTATATCGAAAAAATACGTCCAAGTTGTGATATTTGACTGTTAACTCAATCAATTGTGGTTTCATAATCTAAATTTTTGTTACATTCATGATTGTTACATGTTGAAATCTGTCGCACGTTGTTTTCGTTTTGTAAAATAAAACTCTGATTAACCTTGGTTTAAAAGAGGGATTTACTGTTTGTGATGAGCGTCGATTGAATCGATTTTGGCGATGTAAATGTTTGAATCTGACGATAATGAGCGCTTAATCAATGAGGTGGAGATGGAATGTCGATACAGAGATAACTGCACGATTCATTACGTTCACTTAAAAGAAACGAAAAAGTTACACTTTTTGACAAAAAGCACTTGAGTTCTGTTTCTGAAAAACTTATAGATGGGGGAGAGCAATTTTAAATTTATACATGGAGAGTGAGCGATGAGAGTAGGTCTAGTTGGTTGGCGCGGTATGGTTGGTTCTGTACTGATGCAACGTATGGTTGAAGAGAAAGACTTCGACTTGATTGAGCCTGTTTATTACAGCACATCTCAGATTGGTATTCCTGCCCCTGTTTTAGGTGGTAAAGATGCGGGTCTACTTCAAGACGCTTTTGATATTGATAGCCTAAAACAGCTTGATGCTGTGATTACCTGTCAAGGCGGCGATTACACATCAAAAGTATACCCAGCACTGCGTCAAGCAGGTTGGAAAGGTTACTGGATTGATGCAGCTTCTACTCTGCGTATGGACGCTGATTCAATCATCACTCTTGATCCTGTTAACTTGGCTCAAATTCAGCAAGGCATTCACAGTGGCACCAACACGTTCGTTGGCGGTAACTGTACTGTGAGCTTAATGCTTATGGCTCTAGGTGGCCTGTACGAGAAAGGCATGGTTGAGTGGATGAGTGCCATGACTTACCAAGCAGCTTCTGGTGCGGGTGCTAAGAACATGCGTGAGCTGATCTCACAAATGGGTGTGATCAACGACAGCGTAAGTTCTGAGTTAGCGAACCCTTCAAGTTCAATTCTTGATATCGATAAGAAAGTGGCTGATACGATTCGTTCATCTTCATTCCCAACAGACCAATTTGGTGCTCCACTGGCGGGCTCACTGATCCCTTGGATCGATGTGAAGCGTGAAAACGGTCAGAGCAAAGAAGAGTGGAAAGCGGGTGTTGAAGCAAACAAGATTCTTGGTCTAGATGGTCAGCCAATCCCAATTGATGGTACTTGTGTACGTATCGGTGCAATGCGTTGTCACGCTCAAGCGCTAACGATCAAGCTTAAGCAAGACGTGCCAATGGACGAAATCGAAGAGATCATCGCGACGCACAACGATTGGGTTAAAGTGATTCCTAATGACCGCGACATCACGGCACAGGAGCTAACACCAGCGAAAGTAACAGGCACAATGTCTGTACCAGTCGGTCGCCTGCGTAAGATGTCGATGGGTAACGACTTCCTAAACGCCTTCACGGTTGGTGACCAACTACTTTGGGGTGCTGCAGAACCACTACGTCGTACTCTACGCATTATCCTTGCTGAGAAAGCGTAACTGCCTCATTTTTGAGAATAATTAACGAAGAAGCGCCTTAGGGCGCTTTTTTTGTTTCTGATGACAGAAGTCTGACTTTAAAACCTTACCTTTCGTGCGTCTTAAAGTTGGAGCTAGAAAATGAAAGCAAACCTTAAAGGTTTTACTCTTATCGAGTTGATTGTTGTTATCGTCATTATTGGTGTTTTAGCGGTTGTTGCAGCACCTAGGTTTTTAAACATACAACATGATGCTAGGGCTTCGGTTATGGAAGGGTTAGGAGCATCTGTCCATACTGCGGCTGATTTGGCGTTTGAAAAAGCCGCCGTGGAAGGTATGGAAGACCAAGAATCATATTTGATTCCTGAGTATGGGCGAGTGAAGTTTGGTTACCCCGCGGTTGAAAAAGGGGGAATGGAAAACTTTTTAGCGATTGATTCAGGGTTTCATGACCTGACGACTGAATGGACATGGGCAGCGCATAATAATGGGCCTGTGAGCGACCCTGACCTGTGGCTGATTACCCGATCGGAATATTTGTCGGACGTTCTTCCTAATGACTTCAATACCGCTATCGAGAAGACCCAATGCTATGTGAAATACACGGCCGCAATGGAAGCCAATGATGGCTACCAAGTGGAAGTTTTCACAGATGGCTGTTAGTTGCTTTAGTTAGATAGTTAACAAAAAAAGAGTTCTTAGGAGCTCTTTTTTTGGTTTTTATTCGGTCTCGTCGGTGACGACACGCTTGTCTGGATCCGCTAATTCGCTAGCACAGTGCTTGCAATACATCGCGTCCGAATCATGACCTGCTCGGTTACAGTTAGGACACTTAACCAACTCTTTGTGCGAGTTCATCTCATTACTGAGTTCTGCAGTAATGATCCCGGTCGGCACCGCTAAGATAGAGTAACCCAATAACATGGTCAGTGATGCTATGGCTTTACCAAGCGCGGTCTGCGGCACCATGTCACCATAACCGACCGTAGTGATAGTCACGATGGCCCAGTAGATACTGTGAGGAATACTGGTGAAGCCATTGTCAGGACCTTCAATAACAAAGATCAGTGCGCCAAAGATAACCACCAAGATGCCGACGGTGCTAAAGAAGATCAGTATCTTTCGTCGTGCCATTAATAGTGAGCGCAACAGAATATTGGAATCTTGCAGGTAGCGAACCAGCTTTAGGATTCGGAAGATACGCATTACACGCAGCAGTCTCACCACACCCATAAATGAAGCGCCTGGGAAGATGATCGCTAGGTAGGTCGGAAGAATCGCCAATAGGTCAACGACACCATAAAAGCTGGTGGCGTAAGATTTTGGTTTTGGAGAGCAATAGAGCCTTAACAAATACTCAAGAGTGAAGAGTGCAGTAAAGGTGTATTCGATATAACGCAGCTGTTGTGACCATTCGGTCATCACATTAGGGATGGATTCTAAGATCAGAACCAACAGCGAAGCCAAGATTGCAACGATCAGAGATATATCAAATGCACGTCCGGCTGGCGTGTGAGTACCAAAGATAATGACGTACAAATGATGCTTGAGTGGCTTGCGTGACATAAGGAGAGGTTCGTCTTCTGTTAAATGCATTAACAGTCATTATACAAGCTTCATAATAACGAGGCGAGTGAAAGCCCAATTGCTTTACTCGCCTCATCTATATATCAATATTGTTGCCCTTTATAGAGCAACCGAAATGTCGTTAAACGTTATGCCAAACCTGGGAACAGATTACGTAGGCCATTGGCGATGAACTCGATGCCCAATGCGCCAAGAATCAGGCCCATGATACGTGTAATAACGTTGATACCCGTTTGACCTAAAAAGCGAACGATAACCGGTGCTGAACGGAACAAAAGCCAAGAGCATGTTGCGAATGCGATGATACTAATGCCGATGCCGACCGTATCAATAGCAGCAGGGTAGCGAGAACCATAAACAATCGTCGAACTGATTGCACCTGGGCCTGCCATTAGCGGCATAGCAAGTGGAACAACGCCAATTTGCTCTTTGCTGATGTATTCAGATTTCTCTTGTTTGTTCTGCTTATCTTCACCGAGTTTACCGCTCATCATCGAGAACGCGATGCTCAGTAATAACAAACCACCTGCCACACGAAATGAGTCTAGTGAAATGCTGAACATATCAAGCAGCATTTGCCCCGCAACAAGTGACACAATCAAGATCACGGCAACAGCAATGTTTGCTTGTAAGGCTGTCCTGTTCCTCTCTTCTGGCGGCATATGAGCAGTAAGAGAAACAAAAACAGGCATGATGCCGATAGGGTTTACGGCAGCAACAAGCCCAAGGAAGAATTGCATAAAGATTGCGAGTTCTAAGCCTTGCATGAGAGCGATCTCCAGTTAGCGTACTTTAAGGTTGAAGGGTTGATCTGTGAATAGTCTAGGCGCGTAATGTAAGGGACAAACTACATTTTCACGAATGAAAAAAACTAACTTGAAACGGGTGATTCTTTTTAGAAAAACTAATTGAATCTCACTTTTGTTTTAGGCTTGTTGCAAGCTGGTCGGTAGTGTTTCATTTTGTAACTTCTTATTGAGTAACTGTTAACCCACGCACGAAATTAATAAAAATTATGTCAGAATCTAGCCCGTGCAACGGTATGGATATACTCTCAGTAGCACGAATATAGCTGTATACATGTAATTTAACGGACTAAAAATGAAACTTTTTTACAGTTTATTACGCTATGTAGAAAAAAATTGTCTGTTTGCTTGTTTTTTGTGCGAACGAAAAGTGTGAGTTTAATCTATATAAATCATGCTCTTAGGTTCATTTTTGCGATTGCCTTACTACTTTCTGGTTAATTATTTTTGGGTAACTGATCTGGGTCAATTTTTTTCACACTGTGAAATAATATACTCAGCCCTGAAAGCAATTTACTAAGAACGCTGATGTTTAAGGTTAAAGGCAAGCAGCGAATTTAATAAAAAGTTTTTAATATTTATTATTTTAGGAGATCCACCATGCCTGTAACTAACTTAGCGGAACTTGATGCTCTAGTAGCTCGCGTTAAAGCAGCACAAGAAGAGTTTGCAACATTCTCTCAAGAGAAAGTAGACGCAATCTTCCGCGCAGCTTCTCTTGCTGCTAACCACGCTCGTATTCCACTTGCTCAACAAGCAGTTGCTGAATCTGGAATGGGTATTGTTGAAGATAAGGTTATCAAAAACCACTTTGCATCTGAATTTATCTACAACAAATACAAAGACGAAAAAACATGTGGCATCTTAGAAGAAGATGACAACCTAGGCACAATGACTATCGCTGAGCCTGTAGGTATCATCTGTGGTATCGTTCCAACAACGAACCCAACTTCTACAGCAATCTTCAAATCTCTAATTTCTCTTAAGACACGTAACGGCATCATCTTCTCGCCACACCCACGTGCAAAGAACTCAACTAACGACGCAGCGAAACTAGTACTAGACGCAGCTGTTGCAGCTGGTGCTCCAAGAGACATCATCGGTTGGATCGACCAACCATCTGTAGAGCTTTCTAACGCGCTTATGAAGCACGACGGTATCGCACTTATCCTTGCTACTGGTGGTCCAGGCATGGTTAAAGCAGCATACTCTTCTGGTAAGCCTGCTATCGGTGTTGGTGCTGGTAACGTTCCTGTAGTTATCGATGAAACAGCTGACATCAAACGTGCTGTAGCATCTATCCTTATGTCTAAGACTTTCGATAACGGCGTAGTATGTGCTTCTGAGCAAGCTGCAATCGTTGTTGGTGAAGTATACGACGAAGTGAAAGAGCGTTTCGCTTCTCACAAAGCTCACGTTCTATCTAAAGCTGACGCTGATAAAGTACGTAAAGTTCTGCTTATCGACGGCAACCTAAACGCTAAAATCGTAGGTCAACCTGCTCCAGCAATCGCTGAAATGGCTGGTGTTAAAGTTCCTGCTGATACAAAAGTACTTGTAGGTGAAGGCCTTGGTAAAGTTTCTTACGATGACGAATTCGCTCACGAGAAACTATCTCCAACTCTAGGTCTATTCCGCGCAGACGACTTCGAAGACGCAGTTGCTCAAGCGGTAACTATGGTTGAAATCGGTGGTATCGGTCACACATCTGGTCTTTACACTAACCAAGATACTAACGCAGACCGCATCCGTTACTTCGGTGACAAGATGAAGACTGCTCGTATCCTAATCAACATCCCGACTACTCACGGTGGTATCGGTGACCTGTACAACTTCAACGTTGCACCTTCTCTAACTCTAGGTTGTGGTTCATGGGGTGGTAACTCTATCTCTGAGAACGTAGGTCCTAAGCACCTTATCAACAAGAAAACTGTAGCGAAGCGAGCTGAAAATATGTTGTGGCACAAACTACCTAAGTCTATCTACTTCCGTCGTGGTAGCCTTCCAATCGCAATGAGCGACCTAGAAGGTAAGAAACGCGCATTCCTAGTAACTGACCGTTTCCTATTCAACAACGGTTACGCAGATGACGTAGTTAGCCTGCTTAAAGCACAAGGCATTGAAGTTCAAACTTTCTTCGACGTAGAAGCGGATCCAACGCTATCTGTTGTTGAGAAAGGCGCTGAAGCAATGAAGAGCTTCCAACCTGACGTAATCCTTGCTCTAGGTGGCGGTTCTCCAATGGATGCTGCTAAGATCATGTGGGTTATGTACGAGCACCCAGAAACTCACTTCGAAGAACTAGCAATGCGCTTTATGGACATCCGTAAACGTATCTACAAGTTCCCTAAAATGGGTCAAAAAGCTGAGCTTGTATGTATCACTACAACTTCAGGTACGGGTTCAGAGGTTACTCCATTCGCTGTTGTTACAGACGACAAGACTGGCGCTAAATACCCACTAGCTGATTACGAAATCACGCCAAACATGGCTATCGTTGATGCGAACCTAGTAATGAACATGCCTAAGTCTCTTACAGCGTTCGGTGGTTACGATGCAGTAACTCACGCTCTTGAAGCTTACGTATCTGTTCTAGCGAACGAGTACTCAGACGGTCAAGCTCTTCAAGCACTTAAGATGCTTAAAGAATACCTACCATCAAGCTACAAAAATGGTGCGGCTGACCCAATCGCTCGTGAGAAAGTACACAACGCAGCAACTATCGCTGGTGTAGCATTTGCGAACGCATTCCTAGGTGTGTGTCACTCAATGGCTCACAAAATTGGTGCTGAGTTCCACCTACCACACGGTCTTGCTAACGCACTACTTATCTCAAACGTTGTACGTTACAACGCGAACGATAACCCAACTAAGCAGACTGCATTCTCTCAGTACGACCGTCCACAAGCACGTCGTCGTTACGCTGAAGTTGCTGACCACCTAGGCCTAAGCCAAGCTGGCGACCGTACTGCTCAGAAGATTGAACGTCTACTGACTTGGTTAGAAGAGCTTAAAGTTGACCTAGACATCCCACTATCTATCCAAGCTGCGGGTGTTAACGAGTCTGACTTCATCGCTAAACTAGACGAGCTAGCTGTTGAAGCGTTCGATGACCAGTGTACAGGTGCTAACCCACGTTACCCTCTAATCACTGAGCTAAAAGAAGTGCTAACAACTTCTTACTTCGGCCAACCATACGTTGAAGGCGAAACTTTCGAAGGTACTACAGTTATCCTTAAGAAAGCAGACCAAAAGCCAGCTGAAGCGAAAGCGCCAAAAGCTAAAAAAGAAAAAGCTAACGCATAATAAGTAAGCATTAGTTTTGAGATAAGTTTTCGCTAGCACGAACCTTATCTATCGGGAAAAGATGAAAGCCCCAGTCGAGAGACTGGGGCTTTTTTTATGTTTGGTTCGTTTGTAAAACAGATTGAAAGGCAGTAGCTCTGTTACTCAATATGAGCTGAGCCAGTCATGTTCACTTGGAGTAGAGAGTTAAACCTCTGCCGCGACAACTCGCCCACTGAAGTAGTCATTCGAGACAATGTATTCAGTGGTTCGAGTCAACTCGTCTTGCAGCTGCGCCCAGTGACATCGGTTGAGCTTACCATCGGAGTTATGAACGGCGGGAACAACGCCACCGACTCGAATACCAAAGGGAGTCAGCTCTTTCGCCCAACTATGGGTAAAGCCAGTGATCATTGAGTTTGCGCTCTCTAAGCCGGACACATCGTGAAAGTCATCATGAGATATCACATTCACAATCACGCCTTCTTTATCTTCTTCTCGTAATCTCTCAGCACTGATTTGCCCAAATGCGAACAGGGTCGATGCCATCGATGAGAGATCATTAATAAAGCTGCTCACAGGCTGATCGCCAATTAGGCTAGGCATTGGGGAGCTTATCCAGTTATTGACCAGCACATCGGGTGTCGTGTTGAAGGTGGTTTGAATAAAATCATATACGCTGAGAATCGCTTGGCTGTCATTGCCTTTGAGCGTGTAGTGGTAAACAGAGTCAGAAAACCGGGCACACTGTAGATACGTCGCCTGAAGTGCTTCCGTGTCTTTATCACAAAGGATGACGGTGGCTCCAAGGTTAACAAAGTGGTTCGCAATCGTCCCTCCCAGTCGCGAGCCGGCAGATGTCACCAATATGATTGAGCTTTTTATTTCCATCCCAGTACCTAAACAAATCGTCCATGTCGGATAAGGATGGGTTAAATTTTATACAATGGGTGTGAATTGGTTCAAACTAAGGTGCGCCAAATAATAAGTTTTTATGAACTTAGTGGCACGTCACATTTTGTAGTAACTTCAAGCGGTAACCGACATCTGGTGTTTTTAGGTTGCCTAAGGCTGGTGGTTCATATCATTCATGTGAATACTTTTAAGTGTGCGAGTTAGTCGAAGAAGAGCTATGGAGAGACAGCGAAAAAGGGAAAGGTAGGTGACCGCTATACTTGAGCTTGAATTTGATACTGACGTTGCGCGGTTGTTAGTTCATTGTAGAGCGTGGCATGTGGCAAATCAGGTAAATGCTTGTTGGCAAGTTTGCGTCGGTCATGACCAGAAAGGTTCTGGTAAACCTCTTCGGGTAAGTCGGCCGTATCTTCAGGCATGAAGGCAAGCGCTTCGGGTTTCAAGTAATGGCTGAGCTTGGCGCTAGCAAGGCTAGCTTGATGAAAATGATTAGATTGCTGAGCTGAAATCTCATACGAAGATTGGTTTGAACGCAGTTGTTGAGGTTCTGCTACGCCAAATTGTTTGCGCAGGCGATCTTCATTTGTCTCTGTGATTTCAATGGTGTCAATTGGCGTGCAATCACGGACATCATTAGAAAACATAGATAACAGCAACGCGAAATCTGCACGGCGACCTTGCTCAACCGCTTGGCTGATCCCGATGCCGAACTTCAGTTCGTTGATGATTCCTGCTTTGTCTAAAGTATGTATTTGCATGTCGCCTCTCATTGGATACACCTTTAACGGCATGGAGTCGGCAAACTTTAGTGTTTAATTACAGGCAAATAGAGAATTTATGCAGAGTAGGGAACAAGGTTATAAATAGGTCGAGAAGTAATCTCTATTGACGGTTTTCTACGAGATGCCTAGATTTTGTGGAATGCGACAGATACAAAAAAGCTCACGCCGAGGCATGAGCTTTCAATAGATAACTCGCTATAAATAGCGCAGCGTAAGCAATAATTACTTAGCTAGGTTCTCTTCTACGAAAGACCAGTTTACTAGGTTCCAGAATGCAGCCATGTAGTCAGGGCGAACATTGCGGAAATCGATGTAGTAAGCGTGTTCCCATAGGTCAACAGTTAGAAGTGGAGTAACACCTTCTTCTGTTAGAGGAGTAGCAGCGTTAGAAGTGTTAACGATGTCTAGAGAACCGTCAGCTTTCTTAACTAACCAAGTCCAAGAAGAACCGAAGTTGTTGATTGCTGAATCAGTGAATTTCGCTTTGAATTCTTCGAAAGAACCGAATGCAGCGTTGATAGCTTCTGCAACAGCGCCAGTTGGTTCGCCGCCTGCTTTAGGAGCAAGACAGTGCCAGTAGAACGTGTGGTTCCAGATTTGAGCAGCGTTATTGAAAACACCACCAGTAGAAGTCTTAACGATCTCTTCTAGTGTTTTGCCTTCAAACTCAGTACCTGGGATAAGACCGTTTAGCTTAACAACGTAAGTGTTGTGGTGCTTACCGTGGTGGAAATCTAGCGTTTCTGCTGAGATGTGTGGTTCTAGCGCGTCTTTCGCGTAAGGAAGAGCCGGTAGTTCAAATGCCATTGCTCAATTCTCCATTGATATGAAAGAGTTAACTCTTTCGATTGCTTCCAGTGATATTATTATTCATGGCTCGCTATACTGCCAACCATGGTCAATTTGCTGACTTGCGATATAGTTTAGCAAGTTTTTACTTTATTAAAAGCTTATTTCATTACTTTTGTGTGAATTGTTAGCTTAGCTTGTTAACCGCTTTTTTTATATGGTTTTTATTCTTTTAGTTTGGGGTAGAATAAAGGCAATAAAAGCCGTAATCCATTAACGAGGAAGCAATGGAAACTATCGATAAAATCAAACAGCAAATTGAAGAAAACACTATTCTACTGTACATGAAAGGTTCTCCTAAGCTACCTAGCTGTGGTTTCTCTTCTCAAGCGTCTCAAGCTCTAATGGCATGTGGCGAAAAATTTGCTTATGTAGATATCCTACAAAACCCTGATATCCGTGCAGAGCTTCCTGCTTACGCACAATGGCCAACTTTCCCACAACTTTGGGTTGAAGGTGAGCTAATCGGTGGTTGTGACATCATTCTTGAGATGTTCCAAAAAGGCGAACTTCAGCCAATCATCAAAGAAGCAGCGGCTAAAGTTGCTGGCGATGACGCTGAATAAGTTCTAGCCTTTGCGCTGAATAGTTAAAATGAGGGGCCTTAATTAGGCTCCTTTTTTGTTTGAATTGATCGAATCATTGACTCGATAAGGAATGAACAATGAACGTAAAACTTCATTATGTGCATGATCCAATGTGCAGCTGGTGTTGGGGTTACAAGCCAACACTTGAGTTATTGAAACAACAATTGCCTGCGAGCATTGAGTTTAACTATGTAGTGGGTGGTTTAGCCCCGGATTCTGATGAGCCAATGTCAGAAGAGATGAAAGGCAAGCTGCAAGCGATTTGGAAGCAGATCGAAGCTAAGCTAGGTACTGAGTTTAACCATGAGTTTTGGACTGAGTGCCAACCTGTTCGCAGTACTTACCCTGCGTGCCGTGCTGTGATTGCCGCTGGTTTTCAAGACCACTACGAGGCGATGCTTGAAGCGATTCAACATGCTTACTACCTTCGTGCGATGCTGCCTCATAGCCAAGATACGCATTTGCAGTTGGCTGAAGAGCTAGGTATGAATGTTCAACAATTTGAAAATGACCTTTCTAGCAAGTTATTGGAAAGTGAGTTAGATGACCAGTTAGGCTTTAAAGAAGCGATGGGAGTATTTTCTTACCCGACCTTAATGCTTGAAGTGAACGGCATCTTTAGTGAAGTTGAATTGGATTACCATTCAACGGAAGCGACGCTTAAGTCTATTCGCGAAATTCTTGTGAGTAATGCTCCCGCTGCATAATTCAGCGAGAGTTGTCTGTATTGACGCAATGATTTATAAGGCTTACTCATAAGAGTAAGCCTTTTTTGTTTGGTGTCGCTTGTTCATTGAGAGTGAGAGGAAGAAAGAGTGAAACGAATCCCAGAGCCAAAAAGACCGCACGAGGCGGTCTTTATAAAAGTTATCTTAGGGTTCTTTAACTACAGAACCTAATTACAGAACCATGGCTGCAATCCAGCCGAATACGATCAGCGGGATGTTGTAGTGCAGGAACGTCGGTACTACGGTTTCCCAAACGTGCTCGTGTTGACCATCAGCATTTAGACCAGACGTTGGACCTAATGTTGAGTCAGAAGCCGGAGAGCCCGCATCACCAAGTGCTGCAGCTGTACCTACTAGAGCGATTGTTGCCATAGGAGAGAAGCCAAATGCTGCTGCTAGTGGAACGTAGATAGTTGCAAGGATTGGAATCGTAGAGAACGAAGAACCAATGCCCATAGTAACCAATAGACCAACGATGAGCATAAGCAGTGCTGCTAGAGGCTTGTTGTCGCCGATGCTTGTTGAAAGTGCTTCAACCAGAGATTCAACGCCACCAGTTTGCTTCATTACTGCTGCGAAACCTGCCGCTGCAATCATGATGAAACCGATCATTGCCATCATGTGAACGCCCTTGGTGAAAACATCTTGTGTCTCTTTCCAAGCAATAACGCCACCGAAGGTAAATACCATGAAACCCGCTAGAGCACCGATGATCATAGAACCCGTCGACAGTTGAACTGTTAGCGCTGCTACGATACCCGCTGCTGCAACTAGGATGTGCTTCTTGTTGATCTCTTTCACTTCTGTTGAAACAACAGTGTGAGAGGTTTCTTTGTATTGGCGAGGCTTACGGTAAGTAAAGAATACTGCAGTAAGAAGACCGAAGATCATGCCTGCTGCTGGTAACAACATTGCCATAGGTACTTGGCTTGCTACAACGTTTTCAAGACCATTGTCGTGAAGGTTTTTAAGCAGGATGTTGTTTAGGAAGATGCCGCCAAAACCAATTGGTAACACCATGTAAGGCGTAATCAGACCAAAAGTAAGTACACACGCAACCAGACGACGGTCTAGGTTCATTTTTGCGAATACGCCTAGTAGAGGTGGGATTAAGATTGGGATGAAGGCGATATGTACTGGAATCACGTTTTGCGAAGACATGGTCACTAAGATCAACGACGCAAGCATGCCGTATTTAAGACCAGTCGATGCTGCACTGTTCTCTTTGCCGTGAATGCGTTTGATAACACTTTGAGCAAGGAGATCTGTGATACCAGAACGTGAGATAGCAACAGCGAATGTACCAAGCATAGCGTAGCTAAGTGCAATCGTTGCACCGCCGCCTAATCCACTTTCGAAAGCCGCGACTGCGTCGTTCAAGCTCATACCAGAGGCTACGCCACCGATAATTGCACTGAACGTCAGAGCAACGACTACGTTTACGCGCATCAAAGCTAAAACAAGCATGATGCAAACTGAAATTACAACAGGATTCATATTATTCTCGGGATGTTGTGTTTTTTATGAAGGCAATACGAAAAAACGTTTACCGACTCTATTTTTTATTCTTCGTCAACAAGAGGCCAACCACCAAGGGCTTTCCATTTGTTTACAATGCCGCAAAATAACTCTGTGGTTTTTTGCGTATCATACAAAGCAGAGTGTGCTTCTTTGTTGTCAAATTCCATCCCTGCAGTGCGGCAAGCTTTAGCCAAAACGGTTTGACCGTAGGCAAGACCACTAAGAGCTGCAGTGTCAAAAGTAGCAAATGGATGGAAAGGGACGCGTTTAAGCTTACAGCGCTCACTTGCCGCATTAACGAAGTTCAAATCGAATGTAGCGTTGTGAGCAACCATGATTGCGCGACTGCAATCTGAAGCTTTTTGTTCTTTTCTCACTAGCTTGTAGATTTCTTTAAGGGCTTCTTGTTCCGACACAGCACCACGTAATGGGCTAAATGGGTCTTTAATTCCGTTAAAGTCTAATGCTGCCTGCTCTATATTTGCGCCTTCAAAAGGCTCAATGTGAAAATGAAGCGTTGATGCAGGGTGCAGATCTCCGTTCTCATCCATTTTTAATGTAATGGCACAGATTTCTAATAATGCATCGGTTTCAGCGTTAAACCCTGCGGTTTCCACGTCGATGACCACTGGAAAATAGCCACGAAAGCGTTTTTTTAGGGTCAGAGCTTCGTTTTCTACAGTCATGTTAGCCCAAATAAGTGTGATTAAGGCTGCATTATTGCAGATAATAGCAGTGATAAAAACTAGGGAAGGGCAATAAATCATAAATTACCTAACCTATTACGGCTTGATAATTGCATATTTAAACGTGAGAGAAAAATGCGGCAATTGGCTGCATTGTTAAACGAATTGCTTAAGAGATACTCCACTTTATGAAGAAACAACTCATAACAGGTTCAATGCTATTTTCGCTACTTGTGTCATCATCGGTCATCGCACAAGAAAAGCGTTACGGAGCATCTCCTCAACAGTCGACATGGGAGATGGTGGCCAACACGCCACTTGAATGTCGCTTGGTCCACCCAATTCCAAACTTTGGTGATGCTGAGTTCTCATCTCGCGCGAGCAAAAAAATTATTTTGGACTTTGAGCTTAAAATGCGCCGCCCAATGGGTGCGACGCGCAATGTAAGCTTGATCTCTATGCCGCCACCTTGGCGTCCGGGTGAAAGTGCTGATCGCATGACAACCATTAAGTTCTTCCAACAATTTGATGGCTATGTCGGCGGTCAAACAGCTTGGGGCATCTTGAGTGAGTTGGAGAAAGGGCGTTATCCGACATTCAGCTACCAAGAGTGGCAGAGCCGAGATCAACGTATCGAAGTGTCGTTGTCGTCGGTGTTGTTCCAAGAAAAATATAATGTGTTTAGTGACTGTGTTGCTAACCTGCTGCCTTATAGCTTTGAAGATATCTCTTTCACTATTTTGCATTACGACCGCAACAGCGATCAGCTGAACAAGTCGTCGCGCAAAAGGCTGAGCCAGATTGCCGATTACGTTCGCTATAACCAAGACATCGACCTTGTGCTAGTGGCAACGTACACCGACTCTGTCGACAGCAAAGGGATTAGCCAAAACCTTTCAGAGCGCAGAGCGGAATCGTTAAGAGAGTACTTCAAATCTCTAGGCCTGCCAGAAGATCGTATTCAAGTACAAGGCTATGGTAAGCGTCGTCCGATTGCAGACAATAACTCGCCAATTGGTAAAGATAAGAACCGACGCGTTGTGATCTCTTTAGGTCGTACACAGGTTTAAGCTAAACAATAGCTTGTTTTGAAATGACAAAGCCCGTCTTGATGACGGGCTTTTTTATGTTTTAAATTTGGAGTCGTTGTTTGGACGTAACTTGTTTAGTTCAAGCGGAAGCGGGCGATCATTTCACAGTTGGTCGCGGTATCGATCTTCTCCACCATAGAGGCAATTTTAGGGTTTGGGTGGCGTTTCATGAAATCGATCAGCGCTTTTTTACAGCAACCAATAGAATCGATAAAGCTTGAACATTGAGTATTAGGGCACTGAGGGATCAGTGTGAGTACCTTTTCGGAAGCCAGTTGAAGATACTTGAGCTCGTATTCAGTGTCGCCAGCCCAACGCCAGAATTGAGCAAGATTGTGGCAAGAAATCACCGAGATAAGTAGGCGTTCATCGGCCTGAATATCGGTACGTTCTGTAATTTCTTCGCTTAAGTTCAATGCTTGCTGATAGTGAAGAATACTTCGTACAGGATCATCGAGCTGCAATGCCGTATCGGCGAGTAACGTGTGTTTTTCCCATTCGCTAATCATTGTATTACCTCATTAATCAATAGGTGGTTAATTTAAATGATAATCATTATCATGTAAAGTTTCATCAATGAGATTGTTAAGAATAATTGGTGAAGCATATCGATTATGTGGAGAGTGATAAAAAAGAAGCGAGCATAGTGCTCACTTCTTTTTTCATTTCATCAGGCGTTCAAACTCAACTTCTCAAAGAGGTTAAGGAATTAACCTTCTAGACCTGCGCTTGCTTGTTTGTTCTGAATCAGCTCAATCATGTAGCCATCAGGATCTTTAACGAACGCAATGTGTGTAGAGCCGCCTTTAACCGGACCCGCTTCTCGCGTTACGTTGCCGCCAGCGGCTTTAATCGCATCACACGTTGTGTAGATGTCATCAACACCGATAGCAACGTGACCAAAAGCAGAGCCAAGATCGTATTCCGTGGTGCCCCAGTTGTAAGTCAGCTCAATCACTGCGCCTTGAGATTCGTCGCCAAAGCCAACGAAAGCCAGTGTGTATTTGTACTCTTTGTTTTCGTTCTTACGTAATAGCTGCATACCCATTACATTGGTGTAGAACTCGATAGACTTGTCTAGATCACCCACGCGTAGCATGGTGTGTAAAATACGACCGTTTGACATGATTTGCTCCTAGCTTGTTATTGGTTGTTTCTTTTATAGCACTATATATGAGCAAGCTCATAAGCAACACCAAAGAGATGATGAGTTTGGTCATATTTTCTTATTCTCATCATCTATCTTACTCTCCCCCTCTACCTTTTTCTTATTTGTATTACAAGAAATCAAAGGGAAACGGCCTTATTAATTTGTCAGTCACTAGCACTTAATTTGCAGTTTTGCATAAATAGTAAGTTTGAGTGTTGGTCTTTTTTGTAATGGCCAAGAATGACCTTGGTTGTTGAATTGTGACTTATATCTCCATCTTGTTGCTGATTTCCTTTCGTTTTTACAATTGGCATCTAACTTTCCATTTTATCAATTTATGATTACGCCAACATATCCCTGTTTATAGAAAGGTTATTCCGATGCTTTACTTCGTTATTAAGGAATTTTCGATAAAATACGCTAATAACCAATGGTTTTCACGAAAGTTCAAAGGGTGTCTATTTTTTGTACTTATCTTTTTTTAACAATAGTTTGGGCTTGTATTGTTTGTTTTATGTTTTATGTTTGATGTGGTTGTGTTTTCAAAGTAGTTGTCAAGTGTGTATCAAGTGTATCTTTTGCGATCTTTGCTAAATAGACAATCCTTACTATATAGTTTTTCAAGCGCACCAAATCGATTAAATATTCACTTTTGATTTGTGCGATTTTTCTATCATATAAGAATAAGTATTATTTTATTACATTAGCCTCGGCGTGAGGCATTTGATGTGGAGTACTCAAATGACGAGTAAATGGTTTACACAACAAAGTTCAGATGTTTTAAACGAACTGAACGCAGATCAAACGACAGGTTTATCAACTTCTGAAGCGGATGCACGCTTAGAGAAGCACGGCACTAACGAACTGACTGCACAAGAGTCAGCTTCTGCGTGGGAACTGTATATTCATCAATATAAAAACCCACTGATTTTTATTCTAGCTGTTGGTGCAATCGTTTCTTGGTCTACTGGCCACGCGATTGATGCTATTGCTATTGCAGTGATTATCCTTATCAATACTGGTATCGCGTTCTGGCAAGAATTTAAAGCTCAGAAAGGGATGGAAGCGCTAAAAGAAATGGCAGCTCCAGAAGCCGAAGTGATGCGCGATGGTAAATGGATCAGTGTTCCAGCTAAAACCCTCGTTTCTGGTGACATCATCAAAATTAATACCGGCGATATTCTGCCTGCTGATGTTCGTATTCTTGAGTCAAACCGTCTGACGGTAGATGAGGCTGCACTGACCGGTGAATCTGAGCCAGTGAACAAGCAGTCTGAACGCCTTGAAGATGAGACCCTTGGTCTTGGCGATCAGAAGAACATGGGCTTCATGACAACAATCGTGACTACAGGTACAGGCCTTGCTGTTGTAACAAGCACAGGTATGCAAACTGAAGTTGGTCACATCGCTGATATGATGAACCAAACGGAAGAGACGAAAACACCAATGCAAGAGCGTATGGACACCATCGCACTCGCGTTATTGGTTGTTGCTCTTGTGGTTGTTGCTATTGTTTGTGCTATCGGTGTTTACCACGGTATGCCATGGTTAGAAATCCTAACAACAGGTATCTCTTTATCGGTTGCCGCTATTCCTGAAGGCTTACCAACGGTGGTTACTATCGTATTAACGATGGGCTCGACTAAGATGGTTAAGAATAATGCTTTGGCTAAACAGCTAGCAGCAATCGAAACGCTTGGTTCTACAACCGTTATCTGTTCAGATAAAACCGGTACGCTAACACAAAACCAAATGCAGGTAATGAAAGCGTACGATGTGTCTGGTCGTTACTGGGATGTATCAGGTAAAGGTTTTGATCCTAAGGGTGAATTCATTACCAAAGGTCACAATGTCGAAGCGACAAACAGCCCTGCAATGATGAAAGGTCTTGTTGTTGCAACACTTTGTAACGATGCTGAATATGTAAATGCTGATGGTAAATGGACGGTTCGTGGCAACCCGACAGAAGGTGCACTAATTGTTGCAGCTGCAAAAGCAGGTCTTAAACAAGATGAAATGCTATCAACGGGTGGCTACTCAATTGTTAAGAAGTTCCCGTTCGATTCTGGTCGTAAGATGGCTTCTGTTATCGTTCGTGATCCACAAGGTAAGCACTTCCTAGCATTGAAAGGCGCGCCAGATGTTGTTCTTGGTAAATCAACCAGCTTCATGGTTGACGGTGGTTTCGTACCAACGGTTGGCTGTGAAGTTTCAGGCAACTTGGCTCTCGATACCGCACCGTCTCAAGAACTTCATTTAGACTTTGAAGCGGCAATCCAAACCTTTGGTGGTGATGCTCTGCGTACACTTGCCGTTGGTTTCCGTGAATTAAAAGAAGAAGAGCTTGAGTTAGATTTCCCTGAGCTTGAAAAAGACGTCAGCATCCTGGGTATCTATGGCATCATGGATCCACCACGTCCAGAAGTGCGTGATGCAGTAAATAGCTGTTATAGCGCTGGTGTTCGTACGGTAATGATTACCGGTGACCACGCAGTCACGGCAGCAGCGATTGCTCGTGAAATCGGAATCATCCGTAGCGAAGACGATCTAGTGGTAACGGGTGCTGAGCTTGACCAAATGGATGACGAGAAGCTGTTGTCTATCTGTTCTCAGGTTGCAGTATTTGCACGTGTTACTCCAGAGCACAAGCTGCGTATCGTAAAAGCGCAGCAAGAGAACAACGAAGTTGCCTCTATGACCGGTGACGGCGTGAACGATGCGCCAGCACTGCGTCGTGCAGACATTGGTGTTGCGATGGGTATTACTGGTACGTCTGTTGCGAAAGACTCAGGTGACCTTATCCTGTTGGATGACAACTTCAGTACTATCGTGAAGGCGGTACGTCAGGGTCGTCAAATTTTCGATAACCTACGTAAGTTTATCCGCCAAGCACTTACAGCGAACGTGGGTGAGGTTTCGGTAATCCTATTTGCATTCCTACTCATGGGACCAGATGTAGTACTTCCGCTAACTCCACTAATGATTTTATGGGTTAACCTCGTTTCTGATGGTCTACCAGCACTCGCACTTGGTGTTGAGCCAGAAGAGAAAGATCTCATGGAGCGTAAGCCAGGCAAACGTGACCAAGGCTTCTTCTCTAATGGTCTTGGCGCACGTATCCTAACTCGTGGTCTCGCATTAGGTGGTCTGAGCTTTGTGACATTCTCTTACGCACTCGACGGTGGTTACAGTGCTCAATACGCACAAACTGTTGCGTTTTTAACACTGATCTTTGCTCAACTTTGGAGCTTGTTCGATGCACGTACGTTTACAACGATTTATCGTAAGAATCCGTTCACTAACCACTACCTACTTGGTGCGGTGGCAGTATCGGCTATCTTGTCTTTAAGCGTTGTTTACACAAGCTTCGGCCAGCTGGTATTCAGCACAGAAGCACTAGAGTTTAATCACTTAATATCGTTAATCTTCATTGCAGCAGTACCAACATTTGTTCTATCTGCTATCAAAGAAGTGACTAAAGTGAAGTTTATCTAAGACAGACTTCTTAGCTAAATAATTGAATCCCGCCATAAAAGGCGGGATTTTTTATGCTTGTTATCTTTGGGAACGCAGAATTAGAAATGAAAACTGATGTAGAGGCTGCTTCTAGAGAGTGGCAATAAAAAAGCAGCGCTTTAAGCGCTGCCGTATTGATTAATCGTTGTGAACGGAAAGACTAATCTTCGCTCTTTTCTTTGTACTCACATAGGTCTTCAATGATACAGCTGCCACAGCGTGGTTTACGTGCGACACAGGTGTAACGTCCATGAAGAATGAGCCAATGGTGGACATCCAGTTTGAATTCTTTTGGGATAACTTTAAGTAGCTTTACTTCGACATCGTCGACGGTTTTACCCATCGCTAGCTTAGTGCGGTTTGATACACGATAGATGTGAGTATCAACGGCAATCGTTGGCCAACCGAAAGCGGTATTTAACACTACGTTTGCTGTTTTACGTCCAACACCTGGAAGGGCTTCTAATGCAGCGCGATCTTCCGGTACTTCACCATTATGTAAGTCAAGCAGCATACGACACGTTTTGATGGTGTTTTCTGCTTTTGAATTAAATAGGCCGATGGTCTTGATGTACTCTTTTAAGCCATCAACACCTAGGTCGAAAATTGCTTGCGGAGTGTTGGCTACAGGGTACAGCTTATCCGTCGCCTTGTTCACGCTGACATCGGTTGCTTGTGCTGATAAAAGTACGGCAATCAGCAGTTCGAATGGGCTGTTCCAGTTAAGCTCAGTCTCTGGCTTTGGATTGTTTTCTCTTAAACGCTCAAGTATTTCTACTCGTTTTACATTGTTCATAGCGACATTACTTTCAAATAGTTAGGGCATGAAGCTTGGATTGCTTCTGCTTTATCATCGGTTACGCGCTCTTATGAGCGTCATTATTATATGTACTGTTTAGATCTGATTTTCCCCGCTGAGTGGTTAAGCTAACTCAGCGAGGTTTAAGCTAATTTAACTTATTAGGCATTGGTAACGCGAGCGCGTTCAATGACTGGTTTTTCTTGTTTTGGTTGTCTAGATTTTGCTTGGTTATCGATAATGTTTTTCAAAGCAATTAAGAAACCAACACCAATGAAGGCACCCGGTGGAAGCAGGGCTAACAAGAAGCTGTTATCAAATTGGAATATCTGGATTCGTAACACCGAAGCCCAGTCACCAAGCAGCAGGTCTGCGCCATCAAATAGGGTACCGTTACCAATAACCTCACGCATCGCACCTAACACGACCAATACTGATGTCATGCCTAGACCCATCCAGAAACCATCTTGAGCCGCTGGTAGCACTTCATTTTTTGAAGCGAAGGCTTCCGCACGACCAATGATGATGCAGTTGGTTACGATCAGCGGGATGAAGATACCCAAAGAGAGGTAAAGCCCATAGGCGTAAGCGTTCATCAGCAATTGAACACACGTTACTAGCGAGGCAATGATCATTACGAATACTGGGATACGTACTTCTTTTGGCACATGATTACGAACCAAAGAAACAGAAACGTTTGAGCCGACCAGTACAAGCAAGGTAGCAATGCCTAGCCCAAGTGCGTTAGTGACTGTTGACGATACAGCCAGCAGCGGACATAATCCAAGAAGTTGCACTAGGGCAGGGTTATTGGCCCACATGCCATTTTTGATCAGTGTTTTATGGTCACTCATTATTCACCACCACAATTTAGAGGTTGAGCAAGCAATGCTTGGTTGTTTTGATTAACGTATTGAACCGCTTGTTTGACTGACTTCACGACCGCTCTTGGTGTGATGGTTGCGCCAGTAAACTGGTCAAAGTCACCACCGTCTTTACGAACCTTCCAACGGTCAAGATTAGAATCTGTTACTTGTTTGCCTGCAAACGAAAGAATCCAATCACTCACACGCAAATCAATCTTATCACCCAAACCTGGAGTTTCTTGGTGAGAAAGCACGCGAGTACCTAAAATAGTACCGTCGATCTTCATTCCAACAATCACTTTAATTGCGCCGTTGTAGCCGTCTGGGGCAATCGCTTCGATCGCAATCGCACTCGGCTCACCATTGATTTTAGCAATGTAAGCCGGCATCGCTTGCTCAGTACCAAGCTCTTCTGCTTGAACCAAAGTACAAGACGAAAACAGCTCGTTGTCGTGCAGATCGTGTGGGATCACTTGGTTAAGAACAGACAGTAACTGAGCCTGTTCTTGTTGTTTAATCTGATCTTTGGTCAGGTAGTGAGTTACCGCGACCAAACCCGTCGAAGCACACGCAAAAATCGCGAGTACAAGGCCGTTTTTCTTAATTGCATTTAGCATGGTATCCGCTCCCTTAGTGGCCGTATGTACGAGGTTTGGTGTAGTAGTCAATCAGTGGAACACACATGTTGGCTAACAATACAGCAAACGCCACGCCATCAGGGAAACCACCCCAACTGCGGATGATAAAGACTAAACCGCCGATCAGAGCACCAAACACCAAGCGACCTTTGACTGTCGTGGATGCTGAAACTGGGTCGGTTGCAATGAAAAATGCGCCGAGCATAGTCGCCCCAGATAATAGATGAATGGTCGGTGATGCGGTCTCGCCGGGCGTGAACATCAAGAACACTAGGCTAAATAGGGTCAAGCTGCCCAGAAACGCGACTGGGATATGCCATTGAATCACGCGTTGCTTGATAAGCACCAAGCCACCAATAAGGTAAGCAAGGTTTACCCATTCCCAACCCACGCCAGCTAACCAGCTAAATTGAGGTTGAGACAGAGCTTCAGACGCTGTGTTGCCTGCCGTTAATGCGGTTTTGAAGGCATCGAGTGGCGTCGCCATTGTGGTGCCATCAATCCCTAAACGAGCTTGTTGTAGAGATAATCCTTCATTATTGAAGCCAGTAAAGATCATCAAGAATGAGTCCACAAAACTGGTTGCTTCAGCGGTTAAGCTAGCTGGAGCATTCCAACTGGTCATCTGAACTGGGAACGAGATCAGCAAAACAACGTAAGCGACCATCGCTGGGTTAAATGGGTTTTGCCCAAGTCCGCCGTATAGGTGTTTCGCGATGACAATTGCGAAGAACATACCTATCACTAGAATCCACCACGGAGAGTGTGGAGGAATCGCGACACTAAGTAGCCAAGCGGTGACAACAGCACTGTAATCACGTAGCGCCATCACTGGCGGGCGCTTTCTTAGCAGCATGATTGCCGCTTCAAAGGTAACCGCAAGTGCGATAGCAAATACTAACTGGATGAGCGTACCCCATCCGAAGAAGTAGGTTTGAGCTAGTAGACCTGGCAATGCACAAATAGCGACCCATTTCATCAGATCTGGGGTGCTTCTACGACTGTGTGCGTGCGGTGAGCTGGCGATAAAGAAGGCCACTACTCTTTCTCCTCATTATTCTTTTTATCTAGCTCTTGCTGTGCTTTTCTTGCTTTAGCACGAGCAATAGCGGCAGCAACAGCTGCTTTCTTAGGATCGACTGGTTCTTGTTGAGTTTCAGCCTTTAGTTCAACTGCAGGTTCAGCCACAGATTCAGGCGTTTCTGCTGACTCTTCCTGTTTCGCTTGTTGTGCTTTTCTTGCTTTAGCGCGAGCGATTGCGGCAGCAACGGCTGCTTTTTTAGGATCAACGGGTTCTGATTGAGTTTTAGCTTCAACCTCAATCACTGGCTCAGGAGTTTCTGCTGCTTCGTCTTGCTTAGCTTGTTGAGCTTTCTTGGCTTTAGCGCGAGCGATGGCTGCAGCAACAGCGGCTTTCTTAGGATCGACTGACTCTTGTTGAGTTTCAGCTTCAACTTCAATCACTGACTCAGGAGTTTCCGCTTGCTTAGCTTGCTGTGCTTTTTTCGCTTTAGCGCGAGCAATGGCCACAGCGACAGCATCTTTCTTGGCATCGCCAGTACTTTCAGCCGGAGCGTCAGAAGCCGATTCAGCTTGTTGAGCTTTCTTCGCTTTAGCACGAGCAATGGCCGCAGCAACAGCATCTTTCTTGGCATCACCAGTACTTTCAGTTGGTGCATCAGAAGCTGATTCCGCTTGTTGAGCTTTCTTGGCTTTAGCGCGAGCAATAGCCGCAGCGACAGCATCTTTCTTGGCATCGCCAGTACTTTCAACTGGAGCCTCGGAAGCTGAACCTGCTTGTTGTGTTTTCTTGGCTTTAGCGCGAGCAATAGCTGCAGCAACGGCATCTTTCTTAGCATCACCTGATTTTTCAGCTGGAGCTTCAGAAGCTGATTCTGCTTGTTGAGCTTTCTTCGCTTTAGCGCGAGCAATAGCCGCAGCGACAGCATCTTTCTTGCCATCACCTGAGCTTTCTGCAGGAGTATCAGCGGCTGCTTGTTGTGCCTTGCGCTCTCGAGCTTGACGTTTACGTTCTTCACGCAATTTCGACATTTCAGAGTTGTCTGGTTCAGCGCCATCCGCTTTCTGAGCCGCAGCTTGTTTCGCTTTTGCCTTCGCAATAGCGGCAGCTACCGCAGGTTTCACTGCTGGTTCTGCATTAGGAGCTTGGTCTGCCGCGGCTTTTTGCGCTTTAACGCGAGCAATCGCAGCTGCAATCGCATCATCACCATCCGCAGACTTCATATCTTTACGACGGTTGTCAGCAGCTTTCTTGAAGCGGTTTTCACGTTCTGCTTTGTCGCGCTCCATACGAGCGTTTTTCTCTTCGAAACGAATCTTGGCGCGCTCTGCAGCTGTTGCTTCGTCTTTTCTTGTTTTGATTTCGGCTTTCGCTTGGCGATAGTACTGAACAAGAGGGATTTCACTTGGGCAGACAAACGCACAAGCACCACATTCAATACAGTCTTTAATATTCAGCTCTTCACACTTATCCAACTCGTTGGCTTTGGCGTGCCATTGCAGTTGTTGAGGAAGTAGAGACGCAGGACAAGCTTCAGCACACGCGCTGCAACGAATACATTCCATCTCGTAAGTACTTGGTGAGATCTCACGACGCGTTGGCGCTAAAATACAGTTCGACGTTTTAGTGATTGGCACATTGGCGTGTGGCAAGGTAAAGCCCATCATCGGACCGCCCAAAATCAAACGTGGTAGTTTTTTATCCGCTTTGTAGCCAAACTCTTCAAGTAACTCGTGTACAGGTGTACCTAGTAGTGCCCACACGTTACGAGGTTGCTTAAAGGTTTTACCGGTTAAAGTCACCACGCGGTTAACTACTGGTTCACCGTCGATTACCGCTCTCTTAATTGAGTAAAGCGAGCCGACGTTTTGAACCAAAACACCAATGTCTGCAGGAATGCCGCCAGCCGGAACCTCTTTATTGGTTAGGATCTTGATCAGCTGTTTCTCACCACCAGAAGGATACTTAGTTGGGATAACGCGAATGACGATATCTTTGTCTTTCGCTGCAATCTCAAGTGCTTTTATCGCGTCTGGTTTGTTGTCTTCAATGCCGATAACCGTCAGCTTTGGTTGAAGAATGTGTTCAACCACTTCGATGCCTTTTAATACTTCGTTGGCATGTTCTTGAAGCAACTTGTCATCAGAGGTGATGTAAGGTTCACATTCCGCAGCATTGACGATCAAAATGTCGGTACGACCTAAGCCTGATTGAAGCTTCTTAGCCGTAGGGAAGCCTGCGCCGCCCATGCCTGAAATGCCAGCTTGGCGAATCACATCAAGCAGTTCGTCAGAAGTCTTTGTCGAAAAATCTTCAACTGGATTTTTTTCAATCCAAGTGTCTAGGCCATCAGGTTTAATAACCACGCACATTTCGCTCAAGCCTGAAGGGTGAGCGGTAGTTCGCGGTTCGATAGCGGTAATCACACCCGATGTTGGTGCGTGTACTGGCAAAGTAAAACCTGTATCTAAGGCCGTAAGTTGCTGACCTTTTAACACAGTGTCGCCAGCAGCAACCAATAGGTTACCCGGCTTACCGATGTGCTGTTTCACAGGAAGAACGATTTCTTCTGGAAGCCTTGCATGGACGATATCAGTAGTATTCGACTGTTTCTTGTTTTCAGCAGGGTGCACGCCGCCAGGGAAGTTCCAAATAGAGCCCGTGCGAATTTGTTCAATTAAAGAGATCATACTAACCCTATGCTTTAGGCTCTGACGCAGTCGCATCAGTCGCTTGGTTAGTGATATCAGTAACAGGAATGATGTTCATCTGCCATTTCCAATTTTCAGTCGTTGTTGCCACTGGAATCATTTCAATACAGTCAGTAGGGCACGGTGCGACACATAGATCACAACCTGTACATTCATCTTTAATTACTGTGTGCAGTGCCTTGGTGCCACCAACAATGGCGTCAACAGGGCAGGCTTGAATACACTTGGTACAGCCGATACACATATCTTCGTGAATGAAGGCAACGGTTTTTACTTTGTTATCTAAGTCATGAGCGGAGTCTTCAACTTCTACGCCCATTAAATCTGCTAGCTTCTCAATGGTTGCTTGGCCGCCCGGAGGACATTTGTTGATCTTGTCTCCGTTAGCGATCGCCTCTGCGTATGGGCGACAACCAGGGTAGCCACACTGGCCGCATTGGGTTTGCGGTAAAATGGTGTCGATTTGATCGACGATAGGATCGGCTTCAACTTTAAAACGGATAGAAGCAAACCCCAAAATAGCGCCAAAAACAGCGGCTAAAACGGCTAGCGCAATGATCGCAATTAAAATGGTACTCATGCTTATTTCACCAACCCAGTAAAGCCCATAAATGCCAGAGACATTAGGCCTGCTGTGATCATCGCAATCGATGCGCCTTTGAATGGCATTGGAACATCAGCAACCGCAATACGTTCACGCATCGCAGCAAATAGGATCAACACAAGAGAGAAACCAACCGCTGCGCCGAAACCATAGATGATCGACTGAATGAAGTTGTGGTTTTCATTGATGTTCAGAAGTGCCACACCTAATACCGCACAGTTGGTGGTGATAAGAGGTAGGAAGATACCCAGCAGGCGATAAAGAGTCGGGCTGGTTTTGTGAACGACCATTTCCGTAAATTGAACAACCACCGCGATAACCAAGATGAAACTCATGGTACGCAGGTATTCAATACCCAGAGGGGTAAGGATGTAGGTTTCTACTAGGTATGCAGAAACCGACGCTAACGTTAGAACGAAAGTCGTCGCGAGGCCCATGCCAATCGCAGTCTCCAGTTTCTTGGAGACTCCCATAAATGGACATAGTCCTAAAAACTTCACTAGCACAAAGTTATTGACCAGCACTGTGCCAACCAACAACAAAAGGTATTCGGTCATAATGGATTAATTCTTGAGATTCCGATCCCGATATTATCCTGCTTTGCTCACCTAATAACAACCAAGGATCACTAGGGATTTAGACACTTGGTGAAAAAAACGTCAGGTAATCGTTTGATTATTAAAGTCCCACTAAGTATAGACGGGCAATTTTTACTTGGTGAGACAAGTTTATAGGAATGGTTAAGTTGGATCATTGACAAGATCATTCGTGAGTTGGGTGTGCTATTAGTGCTAATTACAGGGGAATAATTGTTGGTTCTTGGGAGAGTAGAGTTATCGAAGGAACGTCAAAAAATAGCAAAATGCCAACCAAAAGCACTAAAACGCAAAAAGCCGCATCGAGTGATGCGGCTTCTTTAAATTTGGCTCCCCTTGCAAGACTTGAACTTGCGACATACGGATTAACAGTCCGCCGTTCTACCAACTGAACTAAAGGGGAATTGCTTGTTAGCGACGCGAATTCTAATAATAGTCCGTTTTTCTGTCAACAAAAAATAGCAGAAAAAAGTAAGATAAAAAACTTTACTTTCTTGAACGCCTTATAGGATTTAGCTTTGCTTTAGTTATCCACCAAAATTGTGGATAAGTGTGTGTGTGAAACTTTAACAACAATAATTGGGATAAATCGAAAAATGTAAAAATCTTATCTAACGTAATGTATTTAAAAGATTTATAGCAAAAAATCGTAATTGTATAACTTTTGTAGATGATAAAACGAACAGTAAAACAAGCGGTATTTTTAGGTTTTTTGGGGAAAAGTGGTGGATTAAAATTCGAGTAATTTAGCTGGGGAAACTTTGCAGGGGCACGGATAATACCAAGTTCTAAAAATAAAAGCTATAACTGATCTCTGATCTTAAGATGCATTTCTCTAGATAATTGTTGCAACGACACTCCTCCTAGAGTGACAATGACCTGATTAAAAAAACAGTATGGAAATGGCGACCTATGAGTAAACTCTTTGACTTGGTATCGGACTACAGCCCGTCCGGTGATCAGCCGACAGCGATAACCAAATTACTAGACGGATTAGATTCTGGTTTGGCACATCAAACTCTACTAGGGGTAACGGGCTCAGGTAAAACCTTTACACTTGCCAACGTCATTTCCCAATCTCAAAGACCAGCGATTCTGTTAGCGCCTAACAAGACACTGGCGGCTCAACTTTACGGTGAGATGAAATCTTTCTTTCCAAACAATGCCGTTGAGTATTTCGTTTCTTACTACGATTACTACCAACCTGAAGCCTACGTTCCAACCACGGACACGTTCATCGAGAAAGATGCGTCTGTGAACGCTCATATCGAACAAATGAGGCTTTCGGCAACCAAAGCCTTATTAGAACGAAAAGACGCCATCATTGTGGCTTCTGTGTCGGCTATCTACGGTCTTGGTGATCCTAAGTCTTATTTGAAGATGATGCTTCATTTGAGTCGTGGCGAGGTGATGGATCAGCGTGATATTTTGCGCCGTTTGGCTGAGCTGCAATATTCAAGAAACGATGTCGCCTTTGAACGTGGTCAGTTCCGTGTTCGTGGTGAGGTGATCGATATCTTTCCTGCTGAATCTGACCAAGATGCGGTTCGAATTGAAATGTTCGATGACGAAGTGGACTGCATTAGTATTTTTGATCCTCTGACTGGTGCGGTGAAACAAAGAGACTTGCCGCGCTTTACGGTTTATCCAAAAACTCACTATGTAACGCCAAGAGAAAAAATCCTTGAGGCGATTGAGAATATCAAGGACGAACTGCGCGATCGTGCTCAATACTTAAAAGACAACAATAAGCTTTTGGAAGAGCAGCGTATCTCTCAAAGAACTCAGTTTGATATTGAGATGATGACTGAGCTTGGCTTCTGTTCCGGTATCGAAAACTATTCACGATACTTGAGCGGCCGTGCGGAAGGGGAAGCGCCGCCAACGTTATTTGACTACCTGCCTGATGATGGTTTGCTGATCATCGATGAGTCACACGTGACTGTGCCGCAAATTGGTGCGATGTATAAAGGTGACCGTTCTCGTAAAGAAACCTTGGTCGAGTTTGGTTTTAGACTGCCTTCTGCATTGGATAACCGTCCAATGAAGTTTGAAGAATTTGAGTCTATAGCCCCACAAACGATTTTTGTGTCGGCAACACCAGGTAATTACGAGATTGAAAAATCAGATGGCGAGATTGCTGATCAAGTGGTACGTCCTACTGGTTTGTTAGACCCAATCATCGAAGTAAGACCTGTCGCGACGCAGGTGGATGACTTGCTGTCTGAAATCAGAATCCGTTCAGTGAAAGAAGAGCGTGTTTTGGTTACCACGTTGACCAAGAGAATGGCAGAAGACTTAACCGAATACCTAAGTGAGCACGGCGTTAAAGTGCGTTACTTGCACTCGGATATCGATACCGTTGAGCGTGTAGAGATCATCCGAGACCTACGTTTGGGCGAGTTCGACGTGTTAGTGGGCATTAACTTACTTCGTGAAGGTTTGGATATGCCTGAAGTGTCGCTGGTGGCGATTCTTGATGCAGACAAAGAGGGCTTCTTACGTTCTGAGCGTTCTCTGATTCAAACCATTGGTCGTGCTGCGCGTAACTTGGAAGGTAGAGCGATCCTTTATGGTGATTCGATTACTAAGTCGATGAGAAAAGCGATTGATGAAACCGATCGTCGTCGTGAGAAACAGCAGGCTTACAACGAAGAGCAAGGCATCACGCCGCAAGCGTTGAAACGCAATATCAAAGACATTATGGAACTGGGTGATCTAACCAAGTCGAAGCAGCAGCGCCAATCGAAGCAAGTTCCTTTATCTAAGGTGGCTGAGCCTTCTGAAAGTTATGCCGTACTTACGCCGCAACAGCTTGATAAAGAGATCAGTAAGCTAGAAGCTGCGATGTATCAGCATGCTCAGAATCTGGAATTTGAATTGGCCGCACAGAAGCGTGATGAAATTGAGCAGCTAAGAAAGCAGTTTATTACCAACAGCTAATCTCACTTTTCGCTCGAGAAGTGATCCCTCTCAGCACAAGAATTGAGAGTGTTTCAGACAAAAAAACAGCCAGTAGTAAATGTTCTACTGGCTTACGTTTGTGAACACTCGGTCCACTAACAACGTCAGTTGGCTAGGTGACCCGAAGGTCATCTATATCGTTGCATCGTTCGTGCCAGATAGATAAAACATTGATTGTTTGAAGTAAGTAAAAAAACACACTACAAATATTGTGGCTAATTTGCATAATGCAAAGCGGAATGCGACTATAATAAGAAATGCAAATTATAAATGGCTAGGATATGCAATCAAAAACGCTAGATAACAAATCGAAGTATTTGTTGATGGTAGAGGATACCGCTTCGGTAGCAGCTTTATATCGCTCGTATCTTACACCGCTCGAAATTGATATCAACATTGTCGGCACTGGCCGCGATGCAATCGAGAGTTTGAATCATCGAATCCCAGACCTTATTTTATTAGATCTACGTCTACCTGATATGACGGGTATGGACGTGCTATTTGCTGTAAAACAGAAGTACCCTGAAGTTCCGGTTATCTTCATGACGGCTCATGGCTCTATCGATACCGCCGTAGAAGCGATGCGTCATGGTTCTCAAGATTTCCTTATCAAACCGTGTGAAGCCGACCGACTCCGTATTACGGTGAACAACGCGATCCGCAAAGCCACCAAGCTTAAAAATAGCTCGGAACACCCGGGAAACCAAAATTACCAAGGCTTTATCGGCAGTAGCCAAACCATGCAGCAGGTTTACCGAACGATTGATTCTGCTGCATCGAGTAAGGCGAGCATTTTCATTACTGGTGAAAGTGGTACCGGTAAAGAGGTATGTGCAGAAGCCATTCATGCGGCGAGTAAGCGTGGCGATAAGCCTTTCATCGCGATTAACTGTGCCGCTATCCCTAAAGATCTGATTGAAAGTGAATTGTTTGGTCACGTTAAAGGTGCCTTTACCGGTGCGGCGACCGATCGCCAAGGTGCTGCTGAGCTTGCTGATGGTGGAACACTGTTTCTTGATGAACTGTGCGAAATGGACTTAGAGCTGCAAACCAAGCTGCTGCGCTTTATCCAAACCGGTACTTTCCAAAAAGTCGGCTCTTCGAAGATGAAGAGTGTCGACGTTCGTTTTGTGTGTGCGACCAACCGTGACCCTTGGAAAGAAGTACAAGAAGGTCGCTTTAGAGAAGATTTATACTATCGTTTATACGTGATTCCATTGCACTTGCCGCCATTGCGTGAGCGTGGTGAAGATGTCATCGAGATCGCGTATTCTCTGCTAGGCTATATGTCGGTCGAGGAGGGGAAGGCGTTTGTACGTTTTGCTCAGGAAGTACTTGATCGCTTTAATCAATATGAGTGGCCGGGTAACGTTCGTCAGCTACAAAACGTGTTGCGAAACGTGGTGGTATTGAATAACGGCAAAGAGATTACTCTCAACATGCTTCCACCACCGTTGAACCAACCGATTGAAAACAGTCTGCGATTGAAAGAGAAGCAGAATGAAGACATCACGGTAAAAGATATTTTCCCATTGTGGGTCACTGAGAAAACGGCTATCGAACAAGCCATTAAAGCGTGTGATGGCAACATCCCCCGTGCGGCAGGTTTCTTAGATGTCAGTCCATCGACGATATACCGTAAGTTGCAAACGTGGAATGCGAAGCAGTAATCATCAAACAATAAGAAAATAATAATGACGAAAGTATTAAATCAGCAAAAAGTTGATGAGCTTGCCGGCGAAATTGGGCAAGAGAATGTTCCGGTTTTACTGGAAATCTTTTTAGGTGAGTTGAAAGGCTACTACGAGCACTTAGAGATAAATAAAGAGTCGGATACCTCTAAGTACTTGGCTGATATCAGTCATGCACTTAAGAGCAGCGCAGCAAGTTTTGGCGCGGATTCTTTGTGTAGTTTTGCGATTAGCTTAGATGCAAAAGTGAAGCAAGCGTTACCGGTGACAGAAGTTGATTTTCAAGATATGCAAGAGCTCCTGTTGTCAACATACACTGAATATCAGCAGTTGATGACGGACCTCTAAAACGGCGAGTTATTACTGAGATTAAAAAAGGAGCGCGATGCTCCTTTTTTGTTGTCTGTCGCTTTAACTGACGGCTTAAGTTAACTGGGCTTCAATGGCTTGTTGAAGCTTCACACGGTCGTGTCGCCAATCTCGGTTTGCCGATGCAAGATCTGTGGTCACACAATTCCATTGCCCTTCTAATTCAGGGTGTGGTTCATTGCCCAGTACAATGTCTATTTTTCTTGCCTTACAGGTACGTTCACACCACTCCAATTGCTCTTGAAGCGTCATTTTCCCTGCAGGGCCGTGCTCTGGTGAAAGGTTTTCAACGAAGATAACTTTTGCCTTGGTATTTTCAGCGATTGCTTTCCCAATCTCTGGAAGGAGAAGAGGAGGCATCACACTGGTTAAAAAGCTTCCAGGGCCAAGGACAATGCAGTCTGCTTGCTCAACGGCAGCAACGGCTTCTTTGGTTGCTGGCACTTCTGGAGACAAGTCCATCATGCGCAGCTTTTCCGTCATGTCATCAACGTTGGTTTCGCCGGTTACCCAGCGGCCGTCCATTGATAGAGCAGTGAGGTCTGAAGGATGCTCTGTCATTGGGACGATATTGACATCGACCTTGAGCATATTTCGAATCAGGTTAATCGCTTCCAATGGGCGAACGGAAAGGTTGTCTAACGCCGTCAGCATTAGGTTACCTAAGTTATGACCGTCTAGCTCACCTTGGCCGCGAAAGCGGTATTCGAACATCATCGAACTGATTGAAGGTTCTGTAATTAATTGGTTGATACAGTTACGTGTATCTCCCCATGCGATGCCACCTTGGCAATCTCGAATACGTCCGGTGGAACCGCCGTTATCTGTCGTTGCAACAATGCCAGTTGCGTTGTTACCAAAGTCTTTTAATGCAGCTAACATGCGACCTAAGCCATGGCCACCGCCGATTGCTACGACTTTCTTTGAAGAGTAAATATTCATTTATTGTTCTTGTTAGGTTATTACCAACTATAATTTAGGTTAAATGCTTCTCGCTATATACTCAACAAGAGTTATTTTGAGCGTTTGATACGTTTTTTTTGCCGATGTGACCCGTTTTTTACCATCAGAGCTAGATTCACGTACAAATATTAAGTATTTTATTACTCAGCTACTGCGCGTGTGAATATAACGCTCAGTTGCCATAACTCCGAGCTCTCGCATGCTAAGTCGCACAGTGGTATTTGCTGTACCGATACGCATCAAGAGCCAGTGACATGTTGTCACAAGGGCTTAATTGGAAATGATTATGCCTCCCGTGTTTGGAAAGGTGTTCCGTGGCGCAACAATTCGAAGATAGATTCCATCGCAAGTTTTATTACTTGCGCTTGTCGGTTACAGACGTCTGTAACTTTAAATGTACTTACTGCTTGCCAGATGGTTATAAACCGTCAGGGCAAAAAAACTCGTCTTTTTTAAGTGTTCCCGAGATCAAACGCGTTGTTAAAGCGTTTGCAGATTGTGGTACCTCAAAGATCCGCATTACAGGCGGAGAGCCGAGTCTGCGTAAAGACTTTCCTGAAATCATACATACCGCTGCTTCTACTCCAGGCATCGAAAAAGTGGCCACCACAACGAATGGCTACCGCATGGAGAAACAAGTAGGACAATGGCGTGATGCTGGTTTAACCCATATAAACGTGAGCGTGGATAGTTTAGATTCGCGCATGTTCCATCAGATCACTGGTGAGAATAAGTTTACTGAGGTTATGCGAGGCATTGATAAAGCGTTTGAGGTTGGCTTTGAACAAGTCAAAGTCAACGTCGTATTAATGAAAGACCTTAACAGTCAGGAATTACCAGCCTTCCTTAATTGGATCAAAGACAAACCTATTCAATTACGTTTTATCGAGCTGATGAAAACTGGCGAGATGGACGAGTTGTTCGATAAACATCATGTGTCTGGCGTTGCGATTCGCAACCAGCTTATTGCTAATGGTTGGCTGTTAAAAGTCAAAGCCGTTAACGACGGCCCGGCGCAAGTGTTTGTCCACCCAGACTACAAGGGTGAAATCGGTTTGATCATGCCTTACGAGAAAGACTTTTGTGAGAGTTGTAACCGACTGCGCGTTTCTGCGACCGGTAAACTTCACTTATGTCTGTTTGGCGACCATGGTGTCGAACTGAGAGATCTGATTCAAGAAGATCAACAAGAGCAAGAGCTCATTGATCGAATTCAGGCTCAGCTTCAAACCAAGTCCGTTAGCCACTTCTTACACGATGGCAACAGCGGCATGACTCCAAACTTGGCGTCAATCGGCGGTTAACCCGCTATATACTCTAAAGCATTTTATCGTTCAGCTTCTTTAGGCTGAGCGAATCAGTCTAATGAAAAATTTATATAGGTGAACAAATGGGTCACGCAGAAAGCAAATTCCAAGCAGCAAACATCGCAGTATTAACGGTTTCAGATACGCGTACAGAAGAAAACGACACGTCAGGCGGTTACCTAGCAGAGCATGCGAAAGAAGCGGGTCACAACGTGGTTGATAAGCAAATTGTTATCGATGACATGTACAAGATCCGTGCGATCGTATCTAAGTGGATCGCTGATGAGAGCGTACAAGCGATCATGATCACGGGTGGTACGGGTTTCACTTCTCGTGACAGCACGCCTGAAGCGCTTAAGCCACTGTTCGACAAAGAAGTAGAAGGCTTTGGTGAGCTATTCCGTCAAGTGTCTTACGAAGAGATCGGTACATCGACAATTCAATCGCGTGCGATTGCGGGCTTTGCTAACCACACGGTAATCTTTGCGATGCCAGGCTCTACAGGCGCTTGCCGTACAGGTTGGACTAAGATCATCAAGCAACAGATGAATGCTAGCCACCGCCCTTGTAACTTCATGCCACACCTTTCTGTATAAGGCGGTTTGAGTATGAGCCAATTTACACACATTAACGCGTCTGGCGAAGCAAACATGGTCGACGTATCGGCTAAAGCGGAAACGGTACGTGAAGCGAGAGCGGAAGCATTCGTTCAAATGTCGGCAGAAACGCTAGAGCTGATTGTTTCTGGTAGCCACCATAAAGGTGATGTTTTCGCAACGGCACGCATTGCGGGTATCCAAGCGGCGAAGAAGACGTGGGATCTGATTCCACTGTGTCACCCTCTGCTATTAACCAAAGTAGAAGTGCAGCTTGAAGCGATCGAGTCTGAAAATAAGGTTCGCATTGAATCTGTTTGTAAGCTTGCGGGTAAGACGGGCGTAGAAATGGAGGCGCTAACGGCTGCTTCTGTTGCTGCACTGACGATTTACGATATGTGTAAAGCTGTTCAGAAAGACATTGTTATCGAGAACGTACGTCTGTTAGAGAAGACGGGTGGTAAATCAGGACACTTTAAGGTGGAATCATGATTACTGTACTTTTCTTTGCTCAAACTCGTGAACTTGTCGGCGTTGATAGCCTAGAAGTCGACGCGCAATTCAGTACTATCGAAGCGATTCGCAGCCACCTTGTAACACAAGAAGGCAAATGGGATATCGCATTGGAAGAGGGCAAGCTTCTGGCTGCGCTTAACCAATCAATCGTACCTTTGACGACTGAAGTGAAAGACGGCGATGAAGTCGCTTTCTTCCCACCAGTGACTGGAGGCTAAGCATGGATCCAAGAGTATTAGTGACAACAGAGGATTTCTCTGTAGGCGACGAATACGACTACTTGGCTCAAGGCACAGCTGCCGGAGCGATTGTGACGTTCGTTGGTAAAGTTCGCGACATGAACCTTGGCGATAACGTGATTGGTTTGTCTCTGGAGCACTATCCGGGCATGACAGAGAAATCACTGAGCGAGATCTGTGATCAAGCTGAAGCGCGCTGGCCTATTCAGAAGATGCGAGTGATTCACCGCGTGGGTGACCTAGATATCGGTGACCAAATCGTTTACGTTGGTGTATCCAGTGCGCATCGTGGCGCTGCCTTCGAAGCGTGTGAGTTTGTTATGGACTTTCTGAAAACCAAAGCGCCGTTTTGGAAAAAAGAACGGACTACTGAAACAACTCGCTGGGTTGATTCTCGCGATTCAGATACAAAAGCTGCGGAGCGTTGGGAGAAATAATTCTCGCAATAGGATGTTGCTTCAAAAATTCGCTCTGTTGATTGAGACAGTAAAAAGCCGACTATTAAGGTCGGCTTTTTTGTGCGGGCTACAAAGTCATTTATAAATAAGTGCTGTATTAATAAATGGTTAGTCATTCATGTTGCATATAAATTCGATTCCTGATTTTGTCTGTCTTGGTGCATTTCTAAAACTGTTTTGGTGCAGTGCTTTATGCTGTTTTGTATAAAGTGATAATCCTCACAAATAGTGGAGTCTATTTAGGGGATATGTGATGTGCAATTAGATTTCATGTGGCATTAATGTTAATTTGCCGTCTGTGTTCTAGCATAAGATGCTAAAAAAAAGTATCAATACAGATACATCAACACTAAAGGCTGTTTTTTAATTAATCCCTATGTGTAACTCACTATTCATTAGGTTTTTATTAGAGATTTACACTATTACCTTAAGTAATTCGGAGAATTATCCGATTTTTTGCGACTTGTTTATGGCAAATTACTTCAATGGTTGATAGTGTGTGCCTCAATCTTTGTAAGGTTTTAGATTTTTATGCTTAAATTTTGAGCTAAATAAATCTAAATCACTGCCGTTCAGTAAACCTGGCAAAGAAGTCATGGATGCAATACGAAAAACTTGGAGTTTATTAAATGTACAAGAATAAAATCACTCAGGCCCTTCTTCTAGGTGCTGGTTTGGCAGTGGCTGCCACTTCTACTCTTTCTATCGCTGCTGAAGTTCCAGCAGGCACTGAACTAGCAAAAGTTCAGGAACTGGTTCGCGGTAATGGTACTGAAGTAGCAACACTCGACCCTCACAAATCTCAAGGTGTACCAGAATCTCACGTAATTCGTGACCTTCTAGAAGGTCTAGTGAACCAAGACGGCGAAGGTAATACTATCCCAGGAGTAGCTGAAAGCTGGGAAACGACAGACAACAAAACATTCACTTTCCACCTGCGCAAAGATGCTAAATGGTCTAACGGCGATCCTGTAACGGCAAATGACTTCGTTTACAGCTTCCAACGTGCGGTTGATCCTTTAACTGCTTCTCCATACGCTTGGTACATGGAATATACCAAGATGGCGAATGCGAAAGACATCGTTGCGGGTAAGAAAGACAAGAGTGAACTAGGCGTTAAAGCTTTAGATGACTACACGTTAGAAGTGACTTTAGATACAGCGGTCCCATATTTCGTAATGATGATGGGTCACACAACAGTGAAGCCAGTACATAAAGCAACTGTTGAAAAATTCGGTGACCAGTGGACTAAGCCTGAAAACTTTGTTGGTAATGGTGCATTTGTTCCAAATCAATGGGTAGTTAACGAGCGTCTTGAACTAGTACGCAACGAAAATTATTGGGATAACGAACATACAGTTCTTAACAAAGTAACCTTCCTACCAATCGAAAACCAAGTAGCGGAAATGAACCGCTTCCTCTCTGGCGAACTAGATTTCACATACGAAGTTCCTAACGAGCACTTCCGTCGCTTACAGAAAGAATACCCAGAAGATGTAAACATTAAGGGTAACCTGTGTACTTATTACTACCAATTTAATGCACAGAAAGCACCTTTCGATGACGTACGTGTTCGTAAAGCAATGTCTTATGCGATGGATCGTGACATCGTGACGAAAGCGATTCTGGGTCAAGGTCAAAAACCAGCTTACTTCTTGACTCCTGAAATTACTGCTGGTTTTGCCCCGGTAACTCCAGAGTATGGTCAACTTTCTCAAAAAGAGCGTATTGCTGAAGCGAAGCGTCTTCTTGAAGAAGCTGGCTACACGAAGAGCAACCCACTTGAATTCAACCTGCTTTACAACACGTCTGAAAACCACAAGAAGCTTGCTGTAGCAATCGCATCAATGTGGAAGAAAGAGCTTGGTATTAACGCGAAACTCGAAAACCAAGAGTGGAAATCATACTTAGACAGTAAAGATACTGGTAACTTTGACGTTGCTCGTGCAGGTTGGTGTGGTGACTACAATGAAGCATCTTCATTCCTAACATTGATGGTTAGCCAAAATACAACTGCTGGTCAGCACTATAAGAGCGCAGACTATGACAAGATTATCGATAAAGCACTAAGCTCTACTTCAGAAGAAGAGCGTACTAAGCTATACATCGAAGCAGAAAAATTGCTAGCTAAAGACATGCCAATTGCTCCAGTCTACCAGTACGTTACAACACGTCTTGTATCACCTCAGCTAGGTGGTTACCCAGAAGGTAACGCCGAAGATAAGATCTATTCAAAAGATCTTTATATCAAAGCAAAATAACCTCCTATAAAAATAAAATATAACTAACTTAGACCTGTGTGCGAGAAATCGCACGCAGTGTCTATTTAATTTTTAATTGTCACAGACTGAAAAGAGTGAGTTTATGCTTAAATTCATTATGAAAAGGATATTCGAAGCGATTCCAACCATGTTGGTGTTGATCACTATATCTTTCTTTCTCATGCGTTTCGCACCGGGTAACCCGTTTTCGAGCGAACGCCCATTACCGCCAGAAGTTATGGCTAACATCGAAGCTAAATACGGCTTAGATAAACCTGTATTTGAACAGTACACCACGTATTTGACTAACATCGTTCAAGGTGACTTTGGTCCATCATTCAAATATCAAGATTACACCGTAAATGAGCTGATCGCAGTCGCACTTCCAGTATCTGCGAAGGTAGGTTTTATTGCCTTTATCTTTACCCTGATTATGGGAGTATCGGTCGGGACGATTGCCGCCTTGAAGCACAACACCTGGATTGACTACACCATAATGTCGACCGCTATGCTCGGGGTGGTGATGCCATCCTTCGTGTTGGCTCCAGCGCTTATTTACCTGTTCTCTCTGCACTGGAACATATTCCCAGCAGGTGGTTGGCACGGCGGTACTTATATGTACATCGTCCTGCCAGTTATCGCGATGTCTCTTCTTTACGTAGCCACATTTGCTCGTATTACTCGCGGTAGCATGATTGAAACGCTAAACAGTAACTTTATCCGAACTGCTCGTGCAAAAGGCCTAAGTTACCGTTACATCGTTCTAAAACATGCACTGAAGCCAGCACTGCTGCCTGTCGTTTCTTATATGGGACCTGCGTTTGTAGGTATCATTACAGGTTCTGTTGTTGTTGAAACCATCTTCGGCCTACCAGGTATCGGCAAGCTGTTTGTTAACGCCGCGTTTAACCGTGACTACTCGCTAGTAATGGGTGTAACCATCTTGATTGGTTTCCTATTCATCTTGTTCAACGCAATCGTTGATATTTTGCTAGCGCTAATTGACCCGAAAATTCGCTACTAACAGGGACGCATGGTTATGTTGAAGAAAAAAGAAAATTTAGAAGCGATCGAAAAGTTCTCTGAGAGCTTAGAGATTGAAGGTCGCAGTTTGTGGCAGGATGCCCGCATTCGTTTTATGCGAAACAAAGCGGCAATGGTAAGCCTGTTTATTCTTACGCTTATGGTACTGGCAGTTATCTTCTTACCGATGCTTGCTCAGTACACTTATGACGATACTGACTGGTACGCAATGCATGCAGCGCCAAGCGCGGACCACTGGTTTGGTACTGATAGTTTAGGCCGTGATTTGTACGTTCGTACTCTTATCGGTGGTCGTATCTCATTGATGGTTGGTGTGATGGGCGCATTCGTAGCGGTACTGATTGGTACGCTTTACGGTGCAGCTTCAGGTTTCATCGGCGGTCGTACTGACCGAGTGATGATGCGTATCCTAGAGATCTTGTACGCAGTACCATTTATGTTCCTAGTAATCGTCCTTGTAACGTTCTTTGGTCGTAACATCATCCTAATCTTCGTTGCTATTGGTGCGATTGCTTGGCTAGATATGGCGCGTATTGTACGTGGTCAAACGTTGAGCCTACGTAGTAAAGAGTTCATTGAGGCTGCACACGTATGTGGTGTAAGCAAATGGAAGATCATTACACGTCACATCGTACCGAACGTACTGGGTATCGTAGCGGTTTATTCTACGCTGCTTATTCCAAGCATGATCCTTACAGAATCATTCTTATCTTTCCTTGGTCTTGGTGTTCAAGAGCCTATGACAAGCTGGGGCGCATTGCTTCAAGAAGGTTCGCAAACAATGGAAGTTGCAATCTGGCAATTAACATTCCCTGCGGCATTCATGGTAGTTACGCTGTTCTGCTTTAACTACGTAGGTGATGGTCTGCGCGACGCGCTTGATCCAAAAGACAGATAACGAAATAGCAATTAAAAGCTATAAAAGATTAAGGAAGCAATAATGAGCTTATTAGATGTCAAAGATCTGCGCGTCGAATTTACCACGCAAGATGGTATCGTAACCGCAGTAAACGACTTGAACTTCTCACTTAACCAAGGCGAAACGCTGGGTATTGTTGGTGAGTCGGGTTCAGGTAAATCACAAACGGTATTTGCACTGATGGGGCTGCTGGCTAAGAACGGCATTATCTCAGGCAGTGCAAAGTTTGAAGGCAATGAAATCCTCAACCTGCCTGAAAAAGCGCTGAACAAGGTTCGTGCTGAACAGATCGCGATGATCTTCCAAGATCCAATGACCTCACTGAACCCTTATATGAAAGTAAGTGATCAGTTGATGGAAGTACTTATGCTGCATAAAGGCATGGGTAAAGCCGAAGCGTTTGAAGAATCAGTACGCATGCTTGAAGCGGTGAAAATCCCTGAAGCACGCAAGCGTATCACCATGTACCCACACGAATTTTCGGGCGGTATGCGTCAGCGTGTGATGATCGCAATGGCACTGCTATGTCGTCCTAAATTGCTTATCGCTGATGAACCAACAACGGCACTGGATGTAACCATTCAAGCGCAAATCATGGAATTGCTGAACGAACTTAAAGATGAGTTCAATACGGCAATCATCATGATCACCCATGACTTGGGTGTTGTTGCTGGCTCATGTGACAAAGTACTTGTGATGTACGCGGGTCGTACCATGGAATACGGCACGGTTGATGAAATCTTCTACGAGCCAAGCCACCCATATGCGGAAGGCCTGCTTAAAGCGATTCCTCGTTTGGATACCGAAGGTGAAATTCTACCGACGATTCCAGGTAACCCACCTAACTTACTTCGCCTACCAACAGGTTGTCCTTACCAAGACCGTTGTCACCGTGTAATGGACCGTTGTAAGCAAGAAGCACCGATTTTGCAGCCATTTGCTAAAGACCGTCAGCGTGCTTGTTTTTCTGATTGGGAGACTTGGACAAAATGAGTAAAGAATTACTATTAGATATTAAAGACCTGAAAGTTCACTTTAGCATTGCAGCTAAGTCTGCTTGGCCTTGGGCAAAACCATCAAACCTTAAAGCGGTTGATGGTGTTGATGTTCACCTTTACGAAGGAGAGACTCTGGGTGTAGTAGGTGAGTCTGGTTGTGGTAAGTCGACTTTTGCACGCGCAATTATTGGCTTAGTTGAAGCGACCGAAGGTCAAGTGATGTGGTTAGGTCAAGACCTAACTAAGATGCAGGAAGTGAAGCGTCGTGAGACTCGTAAAGAGATTCAGATGATCTTCCAAGACCCGCTAGCGTCACTTAACCCACGTATGTCAGTAGGCGATATCATTGCTGAGCCTTTAGAGACTTTCTTTCCTGAACTTTCTAAACAAGAAGTAAAGGACAGAGTTAAAGAGATGATGGCAAAGGTTGGTCTACTACCAAACGTAATCAACCGTTACCCACATGAATTCTCTGGTGGTCAGTGTCAGCGTATTGGCATTGCACGTGCGCTAATCTTGAAACCTAAGATGATCATCTGTGATGAACCTGTTTCTGCACTGGATGTATCTATCCAAGCTCAAGTAGTTAACCTTCTGAAAGAGCTACAGAAAGAACTTGGTTTGTCTTTGGTATTCATCGCGCACGACTTGTCAGTGGTTAAACACATCTCTGACCGTGTCTTGGTGATGTACCTAGGTAACGCGGTAGAGCTTGGTGAATCAGATGCCTTATTCTCTGACCCTAAACACCCGTACACCAAAGCGTTGATGTCTGCAGTTCCGATTCCAGACCCTCGTCTAGAGCGCAACAAAACGATTCAGATGTTGGAGGGTGATTTACCATCGCCAATCAATCCACCATCAGGTTGTGTGTTCCGTACGCGTTGCCCACAAGCAACAGAGGCGTGTGCGCAAACTAAGCCAACCATTCAAGGCGATGACGTACACGCAGTATCTTGCTTGCACGTACAAGTCTAGAGCCTATTTAAACCGGTTCAGCCTGTGACAGGCTTAAGCGCAACTTGTTTATGAGTTGCGCTTTTTTTGTATCTAAAGATCCATATTAAATAAGCTTCATCAAATAATTCGAACAACTAAGCCAACTTCTTCTAGTTTTGAAAAAGTTGGCTTTTTTTATACTAATACCAATCGTAGTAAATAACTGCTCATCCTAGCTTGTTAAAACGCTCGATAACGGCGTTAGAATTTTTGATTGTAGAATAACTACTAACAGAAAAACTCTTCCTTGTTCTCAAGCCTTTTCTCTGCGCTATTTCTGAACATTTACTTACTGTGATTGGTATATAAAAGTTTCGATGACAGAGGTTTGGATATGGGTAAGTTAGTTGAAGGTGTTTGGCACGATGTGTGGTACGACACCAAAGAAAGCGGTGGTAAGTTTGTTCGTGAAGATGCAGGTTTTCGTCACTGGGTAGAGAACAAACCGGGCGCGCAGTTTGAGCCGGAAAGCGGCCGTTATCACTTATACGTATCATTGGCTTGCCCTTGGGCGCACCGAACCCTTATCTTCCGTGAACTGAAAGACCTGACCGATCACATCGATGTGACAGTAGTTTGCCCCGACATGATGAGTGAAGGGTGGCAAATGGGCTTGCCTGAGCCTCTGTTTGGTCATACCCGCATGCATCAAATCTACACTCAAGCCAAACGGGATTACTCGGGCAGAGTAACGGTACCTGTGCTGTGGGATAAGAAAACCAACACCATTGTGAGTAACGAGTCGTCTGAGATTATCCGTATGTTTAACTCCGAATTTAATGAGTTAACAGGCAACACCGATGATTACTACCCGTGGGAGTTATCCAAGAAGATTGATGAGTGGAATGATTATATCTACCCAACCATCAACAACGGCGTATACCGAACCGGCTTTGCGACAACACAAGAAGCCTATGAAGAAGCGTATGACGCCTTGTTTGAAGCCTTAGACAAAGTAGACGCTCACCTTAGCGAACATCGCTATTTGGCGGGTAACGAGATTACAGAAGCGGATTGGCGCTTGTTCACTACTCTGGTTCGATTTGATGCGGTGTATGTGGGTCACTTCAAGTGTAACAAGCAGCGAATTGCTGACTACCCACATATTCAAGGGTACTTAAAAGAGTTGTACCAAATAGAGGGTATTAAAGAGACGACCGATTTCTATCATATCAAGCGTCACTACTACTACAGCCATACCGGTATTAACCCAACTCAAGTGGTACCTAAAGGGCCTGGTCTGGATTTAGAATCGCCCCACGGTCGAGGCTAGGCTTACCAAGTAGTTCCTTTACTCCAGACATAAAAAAACCCTAGATAAACATCTAGGGTTTTTGCTTTCTACAAAAGAAAAATTAGTTAATTACTTTTTCTTCAGCTTGTGCAGCTTGGTCTGCTTGGATAGCCGTTAGAGCTACTGTGTAAACGATATCGTCTACTAGAGCACCACGAGACAAGTCATTTACTGGCTTGCGCATACCTTGAAGCATTGGACCGATAGACACTAGGTCTGCTGAACGCTGTACAGCTTTGTAAGTCGTGTTACCCGTATTTAGATCTGGGAATACGAATACTGTCGCTTTACCTGCAACTGGAGAGTTAGGCGCTTTAGAAGCGGCTACGTTTTCCATGATTGCTGCATCGTACTGTAGAGGACCGTCGATCACTAGATCAGGACGTTTCTCTTGAGCAAGTTTCGTTGCTTCACGTACTTTATCTACGTCTGCACCCTTACCAGATTCACCAGTAGAGTAAGAGATCATAGCAACGCGTGGGTCGATACCGAATGCCGCAGCAGAATCTGCAGATTGGATAGCGATTTCAGCAAGTTGTTCAGCTGTTGGATCTGGGTTGATCGCACAGTCACCGTATACAAGAACTTGATCAGGCAGAAGCATGAAGAAGATTGAAGATACGATAGAAGCATCAGGAGCAGTCTTGATGATCTGGAACGGAGGAACGATTGTGTTCGCCGTTGTGTGAACAGCACCAGAAACTAGGCCGTCAACTTCGCCAGCTTCAAGCATCATAGTACCTAGGAATACTGAATCTTCTAGCTTCTCACGAGCAACAACTTCAGTCATACCTTTAGCGCCACGAAGTTCTACTAGACGAGCTACGTAGTTTTCGCGAACTGATGCAGAATCGATGATCTCAACGCCAGCGCCAAGCTCAACACCTTGTTGTGCTGCAACGCGACGGATTTCTTCAGGGTTACCTAGAAGTACACACGTTGCGATACCGCGCTCAGCACAGATAGCCGCAGCTTTAACTGTACGTGGCTCATCACCTTCAGGAAGAACGATGCGCTTAGCCGCTTTACGAGCAAATTCAGTTAGCTGGTAACGGAATGCTGGTGGGCTTAGACGACGGATGCCTTGAGTACCTTCAGATAGAGAATCAATCCAAGGGCCATCAATGTGGCTTGCAACGTGATCGTTAACGAACTCGATACGCTCTTTATCGTCTGCAGGCACTTCTAGGTTGAAGCTCTGTAGGTTTAGAGACGTCTGCCAAGTGTTACCTTGAGCCTTGAAGATCGGTAGACCTGAAGCGAATGCAGGTGCACAAAGGTTAGCAATGCTTTCTGGAATGTCGTAACCGCCAGTAAGCAGGATTGCGCCAATCTCAACACCGTTTTTCGCTGCAAGTGCCGCAGCAACGATAACGTCAGGACGGTCTGCAGAAGTTACTAGCAGTGAACCTGGTTTGAAGTGCTCAATCATATGCGGTAGAGAACGAGCACAGAAAGTGATGCTCTTAATACGACGAGTTGAGATTTCACCTTCGTTAACGATTTCAGCGTTAAGGTGCTTAGCCATATCAACCGCACGAGTTGCGATTAGGTCGATGCTCCATGGCACGCAGCCAAGAACACGGATAGGACTAGAGTTGAAGATTTGCATTACTTCAAGGTTCGCTTGCTGAGCGCTATCTGCATCATCGAAGATTTCAGAAAGGTCAGGGCGAGTACGGCCAGCTTCATCAACAGGAGCGTTAAGCTTGTTGATGATTACGCCTTTGATGTTTTTGTTCTTAGTACCGCCGAAGTTAGAACATGCTACTTCGATACGCTCTTTAAGCTGCGTAGGGTTGTCAGTACCAGGAGTCGCAACGAATACGATCTCCGCGCCAAGTGTTTTTGCGATTTCCGCGTTCACTTGGTTAGCAAATGGGTGCTTACGAGTAGGTACTAGACCTTCGATTAGCGTTACTTCTGCGTCTTTGTTGATCTTGTTGTATTGCTCAACAACAGACTCTAGAAGCTCGTCCATTTTTTCGCTACCGATCAAAGCTTCAGCTTTAGTCATTGCGATTGGCTCACCAATCTTAATGTCGCTGTTTGCGCTGATGATAGTAGACGTTAGATCTGGTTGGTTACCACCGCTACGAGGCTGAGCGATTGGCTTGTAGAAAGAAACACTTACGCCCTTACGCTCCATAGCGCGAAGAACACCCATGCTAACACTAGTAAGACCAACACCAGCGCTTGTAGGGATAAGCATAATAGTACGTGACATTGACGAACACCTTTGACTATTGGAAATAAAAAAAGCTCAACTGCTATTCCCACCGATATTTAAATTGGGGTAGGAATAGAAGTTGAGCCCCATTTTCTTGATATGAAAAACTGACTAGCTTCGAGTGAAGCTAGTCAGGAAAATCAATTAAAGACCTGCTAGTTTCGCAGTGTCTTCAGCAATTACTAGCTCTTCGTTAGTAGAGATAACCATTGCAGGGATACGGCTGTTAGCTGTAGTGATAGTACCTTCGCCGCCGAAACGAGCTTTCAGGTTAGCTTCACCGTCAACTTCGATGCCGAAGATGCCTAGGCGGTTAAGAACCATTTCACGGATTGGGCCAGAGTTCTCGCCGATGCCGCCAGTGAAAGTGATTGCGTCTAGACGACCTTCTAGAGTTGCAGTGTAACCAGCAACGTACTTAGCTAGACGGTGACAGAACACGTCCATTGCACGAGTTGCTTCTTCTTTCTCACCGTAGTTGTCTTCAACGAAACGACAGTCAGAAGTCACTTCAGTTAGACCAGCAAGACCAGACTCTTTAGTTAGCATGTTGTTGATTTCTTCAACAGAGTAACCAAGAGCGTCGTGTAGGTGGAAGATGATCGCAGGATCTAGGTCACCACAACGAGTACCCATAACAAGACCTTCAAGAGGAGTCAGACCCATAGAAGTATCTACAGATTGACCGTTCTTGATTGCACATACAGAAGCGCCGTTACCTAGGTGACAGTTGATGATGTTAACTTCTTCAACTGGCTTGTTTAGTAGGCCTGCAACTTCACGAGTGATGAATAGGTGAGAAGTACCGTGCATGCCGTAACGACGGATGCCGTGCTCTTTGTACAGGTTGTACGGTAGAGCGTATAGGTAAGACTCAGAAGGCATTGTTTGGTGGAACGCAGTGTCAAATACAGCAACGTTTTGTAGACCAGGGAAGTTCTGTTGAGCCGCTTCGATACCGATAAGGTGAGCTGGGTTGTGAAGAGGTGCGAAAGTCGCAGCGTCTTGAATACCCTTAAGAACTTCATCAGTGATAAGTGCAGAAGAAGTGAACTGCTCGCCACCGTGTACGATACGGTGACCGATAGCGCCAAGGTTAGCTTTAAGCTCAGGCTTAGAAGCAAGAATAGTTTCTACCATGAAAGATAGTGCTTCTACGTGAGCTGCGCCCGCGCCTAGTTGTGCTTCATGCTTGCCATCAAGTTTCCACTTCATACGAGCTTCTGGAAGACCTAGACACTCAGCAAGACCAGTTAGGTGCTCTGCACCTGTTTCTGCATCAACAACAGCGAATTTAAGAGAAGAACTACCACAGTTTAAAACTAAAACTAGCTTAGACATTAATGACTACCTGTTTATTTTTCTGATCGAAATCAGTTAAGGATGAAAATTAATCTCAAGAATAGTCGAAGCACATAGGCTTGCGTACTAACCTTGGTCAAAAAAACGTTAATTTCCGTATAAAGTGAAAGCGCTCTTTATCAAAAAGAGGCTTGTGCATTCCTTGCAGAAGTCTTCTCAAAGTTGCTTAAATTGTAAATAAGGGCAACAATGAGATTGAGGTCTGCAAATAATAGCGATATTGTGCAAATATAACAAAAAAATTTGAAAGAATATTATTTTTCGTCAAATTTTTGTGTTTTTAGTTGATGATTTCAACTTTTTTTTAATGGGAGACTCATATGAGCAATAGAGTTGGTTTAGCTAGTAGTTTAAAAGATGGCCAAAAGTACATGGATCTCTGGCCCGTCCGAAAAGAGTTAAACGCGATCTTCCCAGAACAGCGCATTATTAAAGCGACCCGTTTTGGCGTGAAAGTGATGCCTGCGATTGCCGCTATCAGTGTTCTTACACAAATGGTCTTTAATAATTACCAAGCGATGCCACAGGCTGTGGTTATGGCTTTGTTTGCGATCAGCTTGCCGCTTCAAGGTATGTGGTGGTTGGGCAATCGCTCAAATACACAACTTCCGCCAGCGCTAGTATCGTGGTACCGCGAACTGCATGAAAAGATCACTGAAACGGGTTTTGCGTTAGAGCCTATGAAGCCGCGACCTCGCTATAAAGAATTGGCAATCATTTTAAATCGTGCGTTTCGTCAGTTAGATAAGTCCTCAATGGAGCGTTGGTTCTAAAGAATCCCAGCTCTCCCTCTTGTCTGAGAACAACTATTCATCTTCTATAGCTTGTTCTCAGATTTGCTCCTCTCTTTGTTACCTCGCTTACTTTCCGTTTAGCTTACCTGTCCTTATTCACTTGGTTTCTTACCTTCCTCCGAAGTCAATATAATCTTTCTCACATAACTCGAGCCTTGTTGTATTTTTGTTAAATATCACTTCAAGTTATCAATGGTTACTGGTAATAATATCAATAGTGATTTTGATGTTGTTCTCTTTGAGCGAGTAATGACGGGTAGAGCTTGATTCAGGGAGCGATAATGAGTTCTGTAAGAAAGGTATTGGCAGCGGTTTTAAGTTGCTTGATATTGCTATGGACTGGCAATGCAATGGCAAACGTTGCCAAAGTGTCGGTTTCACAAGTTGTTGACCATCCAGATCTGAATGCGACACGTCTAGGGCTTCTTGAAGGATTGAGAGCCAAGGGCTATGAACCCGGTAAGAACTTAGAATTCTCCTATGAAATGGCGAATGGTAACCCGGCTCAGGCAGCCAAGATAGCCAGAGAGCTCGTCAGTGAAAATCCTCATGTACTCGTTGGCATCGCGACACCGACTTCACAAGCTTTGGTTTCGGCAACCCGTTCGATACCGATTGTGTTTACCGCGGTTACGGATCCTATCGGTGCTAGGCTGGTCAAACAGCTAGAAAAGCCGGGCCGGAATGTCACGGGTCTTTCTGATCTCTCTCCAATTATTCAACATGTCTCTTTGATCAAAGAGCTTCTTCCTAAGGCAAGTTCAATCGGTGTGGTTTATAACCCTGCCGAAGCGAATGCCGTTGCGTTAGTTGGGTTATTGAGAAAGGCGACCCGAGATTTCGGTTATACACTTCACACCGAAAAAGCGCTGACTGTTGACGATGTCGAAGCAAAAGCAGAATCCATTGCTAAGAAGTCTGATGTTATCTATGCCTTGACCGATAACACGGTTGCAAGCGGCATGGAGGGGCTGATAGACGCTGCAAACCAAGCTGGCACACCTGTGGTTGCAGGAGCAACGTCTTATGTCGGGAAGGGAGCGATTGCTGGTTTAGGTCTAGATTATTATGATGTTGGGGTTCAGACTGCGGATTATGTCGCAGCCATTCTGGAAGGACAGAAGCCCGGGAAGTTGAGTGTCAAAACTGCGCAGAGTTCTCAGCTGGTGGTCAACCTAGATGCTGCACGTGAGCTTGGCGTGATAGTGCCTCAGTCTGTGATTGATCGTGCGGTCATTAGCCGTTGATGGAGTAATTCCAAATTTGATATCCCTTTCTTAAATGGGTGACTCAATTGATCATTTTGAGAGAAATCGACTTACTGTAAACAAAGTGGATCTACAAAACGTGATCTACTTTAACGGATGTTATTTTTCTCATTGTGGTCAATGAAATTTTTCATATCTTAAGCAAATTGAACATTGCTCGAGAACCGTTATGAAACCATTTATCTTTCATGCTCAAACTTCTGACTACTTCCACGAAAAAGATGGTGTACTAACCGTAACATTATTGTCTGAACGCAATGACTGGAATAAGGTTCAGTTGAGGCATGAGCCAGATAACGAAGAGTACCTGCTCGATATGACAAAGGTGGGTGAACAAGGTCGTTTGACGCTTTGGCAGGTCTCTTTTCCTGTTAATACTGACAGAAGTGTTACACACTATGCGTTCAAGCTTGTCGATTCAAAGGGACAATACTGGCTGGATGCGAAAGGCGTTCACAGCCGTGTTTCGAGTCGCGAATTTCACTTTAAGTTTAATAGCCAGCATCAACCATCATCGTGGGTGTCAGAGCAAGTCTTCTATCAAATCTTCCCTGAACGTTTTTGTAACGGAAACCCGAGCATTAGCGTCAAAACTGGGGAATATCGCCTAAAAGAAAACACCTTAGATGTTGTGGTGAAAGAGTGGGGCGACGCTGTCGAAGGGCACAATGGAACGGGGGCTGCGGAGTTCTTCGGTGGTGACCTAGCAGGCATTCATAACAAGTTAGATTATCTACAAGATCTAGGCATCACCGCGCTGTATCTCAATCCAATTTTTCAGTCGCCTAGTAATCATAAATACGACACAACTGACTATTACAACATCGACTCGCATTTCGGAACCAATGACGAGTTCGCTGCACTTTCAAATGACATCCACAAGCGTGATATGAGAGTCGTTCTGGATGCTGTGTTTAATCACACCTCTGTGGAGCATCCTTGGTTTGATAAGCTGAAAGTGACAGGCTCGGGTGCCTATGACCACCCAGGCTCGGCATTTCACGACTACTACTTTTTCGACCCTGACAACCCTCAGCAATATGTCGGCTGGAAAGGGATCAGTTCGCTTCCAGTCTTAAACTTTTCTAATGCTTCCGTGCGAGATTACATATATGAGTCGCAAGACTCTGTGATAAAGCATTGGTTGAAAGCACCTTATAATGTCGATGGTTGGCGCTTCGATGTGATTCACATGTTAGGCGAGGGTGAGGGCGCTTATAACAATGCGCATTATGTAGAGGCATTTCGGAATTCAGCGAAAGCAGAGAACCCTGAGGCCTACATCTTGGGAGAGCATTTCTTTGAGGCCACATCATGGCTACAGGGCGCACAAGAAGATGGGTCGATGAACTATTATGGTTTCGCTCACCCAGTTCGTGCGTTATTGGCGAAACAAGACATCGCGTACGAGCCGATTGACATTGATATGTTCGCTTTCTCTGATTGGTTAGCTGAAGCGAGAGCGAAGGTTCCTTGGCTGAACCAATTGTCGCAGCTGAATCAATTAGACAGCCATGATACGGCTCGTCTACTGACGCTGCTAGGCGGCGACCAAGCTAAGCAAAAACTGGCTCTGACGTTGTTGTTTACCTATGTTGGAACTCCGTGTTTATACTACGGAACAGAAGTCGGTTTAGAAGGGGGGCAAGACCCAGATAACCGCAGATGTTTCCCATGGGGAGAGGAAGAGTCTTCGTCTTGGTTCCCATTCCATCAAGCCTTGATAAAACTGAGAACAGAACGTCGCAGCTTACAAAGTGGTGCCTATCTCGAGTTGTATTGTGACGCTGAGACGTTAGTGTTCGCCCGCAGCCTCAACGGTGAAAAAACACTGGTTGTGCTCAACCTATCCCAAAATGAAAAGGCGTTGTCTTTGCCTGTGTGGATGCTTGGACAAGAGCAAGGAGAGTTGGTCAATTTGCAAGGCAAGGAGAAGAGCTTGCCGATTGCTTACGGTGCCGTTGACATTCTTGTTCCAGCGATGCAAGCGAAGATTTTTGATGTGGTAAATTGTTGAATTTTAAAATGACTTAAACAATCTCATCTAACCCTGCTTCATGCAGGGTTAGTTTTATAAAAGGAATTGTCTGTTCAATACTTAGGCTCGATTCATATCAATTTACACTCTTTTACCTCGAGGAAAATGGCAATTAATGTAATAATATTAATGGGGTAAATGAAAATAGCTGAACGCTAAGAGCACATTATATGAAAGTAAATAGGCACTTTAGCCTAACCTTTGTCTTCGGGTTTCCCGCGGTGATCGCGACGATGCTGCTTGGCTTAATCGGAAAGAATCATTTTGATTTGGTGAAGAAAGACATTGGCAGCGAATTCCAACGTATTGAAGAGGTGTTCAAACGAACCACAAAGGTGGTGACAGCCTTAGATTACAGCTTCTCCAACTACTACAAATCAGGAAACCCTCTCTTTCTTGATCACAACAAACAAGTTGTGAATGGCCTTTGCCAAATTTGGCCGATCGACGTGTTACTTCTCGCTGATGGTAAAACCTCAGACATCCCTTCCGTCGATATCGACTATATGTTGGTCGGTGAAGAGTCCCTTTGTTCCGAAACCAGTGACAGCTACAAAAGTGCATCTGAGAAGATTGCTCTTGCGCCAATTCTTTCATTCTTATCCCAACTTGATGAGTTCCATAACGGTGTGCACTTTATTGATACGCGTGGTTATGTGATCTCGTCGCCTGAAGGCTTTGCTAAGAAACTGAGTAAGGAATTGCTTTCGACCATAAAAAGTCGTCCCTATTGGCAAAAAACAGCCAACAATCCAGAACAATTAACACTAACCGGTCCTGCTTATCGATTTGAGTCTCTAGACCGAATGATCAGTATGACGATCCCAGTGTTCCACCAAGGTGTGCATCAAGGGATGCTTTCGGTTGATATTGACGCTGACAAGCTGCTTGCAAACTCGAATGAACATCTTGCCGGTCGTATCGATATCATTGATACCACTTTAGCGACCCCGGTAGATTCTGCGGCTTTTTATCACGAGATCAAACTGGATGGTGTCGCGTCTCACCATGCGATGTATTACGAATTAGACATCACGAAAGAGGTTGAGCACTTTTTCGTCTACGAGAAAGACAGCCTTATTGTTGCCATCATTGTGTATCTGTTCTCTGTAACCATCTTCTTCTACGTCAATTCCAATATTGAACGTGGTTACTTCAAAGATCTCGCAGCCAAAGACCCTATGACAGGGTTATTGAATCGTCGTGGCTTAGAAGCGTTCTGGCGCAGCGTAGAGCACGATCAACTGTTTGCCTTAACCGTCTTCGATATCGATGATTTTAAGTCAATTAACGACACCTACGGCCACGATAAGGGTGATGATGTGATTCGTTATATGTCGCGTCAGATCAGTAACAGTATTCGAAGCAGTGATGTTGCAGCTCGGTTTGGCGGTGAAGAGTTTGTCGTTTACATGAAAGGCGAAGATCGTGAAACTCTGATGAGAACATTAGAGCGAGTGAAGAATGCGATTTGTTCCACTTCAGCCGACATTATTCCAAATGGGTTTACGGTATCTGGTGGTGTCTGCATTGTTGAAACTGAGCAAAGTAAACTTAACTTCGATGAGATATTTAAGTACGCCGATGAAAAGCTGTACGTAGCCAAGACGACGGGTAAAGACCGTCTTGAATTCTAGCCACGTTATTGAATCGTTAAGCGCGTAATCTTAAACAGCTTGGTGGCGTTCTTCTTGATAACGCTGAAGGCGTTCTACAATTGGTGGCGCCTTCTTGAAAGTACGAATTTCTTTAAATAGTTCGTTCGCTTCAGGGTAGCCTTTGCTTAAATAAACAAACCACTGCTTCACTCTATTAGGGTAGTACATGCCTTTGTCCCCTTTAATTTGGAACTCTGAATAGCGCAGCAAAAGTTCAATGACTTTATCCCACGGCATTTTTTGGTGGTTGTGCTTAACTACGTTGCCAAGGTTTGGAATATTGAAAGCACCACGGCAGACCATCAATGAATCGACGCCTGTGGCTTCTATGCAATCTTGACCATCTTGATAGTTCCAGATTTCCCCATTAGCAATCAAGGGTATAGACGTTTTTTCTCTTATTTGATTGATGAAATCCCATTTGATTTCGCTGGCTTTATAGCCGCCAACTTTGGTTCTTGCATGTACGGTGAGTTCGTCAGCTTTTGCTTGTTCGATGGCATCGACGATTTCAAAGCACTCTTCCGGATGCTCCCAACCTAATCGAATCTTTGCGGATACAGGAATGTGTGCAGGTACTGCTTCTCGACAGGCGTTCACCACTTGATAAATGAGTTCTGGCTCTTTTAGCAGTGACGCACCACCATTACTTTTGTTTACCGCCTTTGCTGGGCAACCAAAATTAAGGTCAATGCCTTTAGCTCCTAAGCTAGCAGCTTGAAAAGCATTCTCGGCCATCCAATTTGGGTGTTGCCCTAGAAGTTGGAGATGGATTGGCACACCAGCCATGGTCTGAGAGCCTTGATGTAGCTCAGGGCAAATTCGGTGGAATACATGCGGGGGAAGAAGTTGATCCACGACGCGCACAAACTCTGTCACACAGAGATCGTAATCATTAATCTCTGTGAGAATTTCACGCATTAGGTGGTCTAGAACGCCCTCCATAGGGCCAAGTATTACGCGCATGTTGCTTTACCTAAACTGAGTGAACCGAAAAATCGAGGCGTGATTGTACGGTGTGCTTACAGGATTGTCACTATGAGTGTGGTGTATGTCTTAATGATGGTTTCGTCTCTTAATAGCGACATCTTGGGGAGGATGGCGTTATAATATCGAAAATGCCCAATATCCAGAGCTTTCATGACATATCAATTATTAAGCCTACCAGAATCAATCACAGACATTACTCCGCAGTTTATGGAAGGTGCAATCCTTGCCTCTAACTTAGCGACCAAACCACTCGATCCAGAAGAGTGGCTTGCTATCGTTGCGCCTGAAGCGGGTAAAGAGTTGGTAACAACGGTGACAGAACAGATTAACCGCCAACACAACCTGATTCAGCGTAATGAATACCTACTGACAGACGTATTGGCTGAAGGTGACTTTAACGAACAGTTCGCCGATTTTTCTGAAGGCTTCATGATGGTTTGGCCAACAGTGGAAGAGCAGTGGCAGAGCGTAACAGTCGCGGATGGCACTCTACGCATGTTACAAGCGCTCCTAACAACCTTGATGCTTGCGATTGATGAAGAGCAAACTCAACAACAAATGATCGCAGCAGGGCTTACCAATCCACCATCGCTTGCCGATTTAGTAGGTCAAGTCGATCTGATGATCTCAGAAGTGGCAATGGCAGCGGACGAAGCTATGTTGGGCAATAAATCCCAGAGCGTGAACCCGTTTAAAGATATTGGTCGAAACGACCTTTGCCCTTGTGAAAGCGGCAAGAAGTTTAAACAATGCTGCGGCAAAAACAGCTAATCGCAGTTTGTTGATGAACATCACTTGAGTCAGTAACAGACTCTCTTTATATGTTCAAAAGCTTAAGTAATAAAAAAGTCGACCTTAGGGTCGACTTTTTCGTATCTGAACATGATGAGCTAATTGTTAGTCATTCTTTGATTTAACGAATTGAGAAATAACCACAAAACCGAAAGCAACTAAGTTGCCCGCGAAGATAATCACCAGCCACTGTGGCATCGAAAGCTCTAAGAACTGCCACACCACCTTGCTGCAGTCGCCGTAAGCCTCAAACATCCACGGAGCCCATTGGTTTAAAGGTGCCCAGCTTGGGAAGGTCACGAATAGGTCACAAGTAGCAAAAGGAGACGGATTAAACTGATAGTCAACGTGCTCTAAAGCCAGCGTTAAACCTTTATATGCGCCAAATCCCCAGCCAGCAAGGCCTAACCAACGTGATATTGGGTTATTCGGGGCAATAGCACCAATCATGGCTGCAACACCGATAGCAAGCATAGCAACGCGCTCATAGATGCACATTACGCAAGGGCCAAGCATCATCACGTGTTGAAAGAAGAGAGCGCATGCCTCAAAAAATACAATAAAAGCCAGCAGTAAAAGCCAAGATAAACGTCCCTTAGAGAAGTCTTTGATCATTGCTAAAAAGTTCACGAATTTAATCCCGTCTATAAAATGAAAAAGCCCTGATTACTCAGAGCTTTTTATCTTGGATAAGTTTCCTAATCAACTAATATTTTTGATTAGTTAGTTATACTTAATGTCGTTTGCGACACAGTGTTTAGCTTAGTGACCACCAGAGACAACTGGAGCAACAGCTTCACCAGTGCGCTGAATGATCCAACCTGCATCATAGAACCATGCTGTCATTGGCTCTACGAAGAACACAATGCCTGCTAGGCCAACAAGTGCCAATACGATGGTGTATGGCAACGCCATGATAACCATGCGGCCGTAAGACAATCGAATTAACGGAGCAAGTGCTGATGTTAATAGGAATAGGAATGCAGCCTGGCCGTTTGGCGTAGCAACAGAAGGTAGGTTAGTACCCGTGTTGATAGCAACAGCAAGTAGGTCGAACTGGTCACGAGTGATGATGCCTTCAACCAGTGCAGTTTTCACTTCATTGATGTAAACCGTACCGACGAACACGTTATCTGAAACCATCGATAGAATACCGTTGGCCACATAGAATAGTGCAAGTTGTGCGCCTTTATCTTCAACGTGAAGTACTGCATCGATCACTGGCTTAAATAGCCCTTGATCAATGATTACCGCAACGACAGCGAAAAAGACAGCAAGAAGTGCAGTAAATGGCAGTGCTTCTTCAAAGGCTTTACCCATCGAGTGCTCTTCAATTACACCAGTAAATGCCGTTGCCAAGATGATCACTGAAAGGCCAATCAAACCTACTTCAGCGACGTGAAGCGCAAGGCCAACAATCAGCCAAACTGCGATTGCACTCTGAACCCATAGCTTTGCTACGTCTTGCTTGGTGCGGTTTGCACGTTCTTTGTTGTCAAACTCAACCAAGATTTGGCGAACATTCATTGGCAGCTCAGCACCGTAACCAAACACTTTGAATTTCTCGACAAGTGCACAGGTTAAAATACCGCAGAAGAAAACGGGTAGTGTTACTGGCAGCATACGGATGATAAATTCACCGAACTCCCAACCTGCTTGCTTAGCAATGACTAAGTTTTGTGGTTCACCTACCATGGTCATTACACCACCCAGTGCTGTACCCACACCAGCGTGCATAAGCAGTGAACGTAGGAAAGCACGGTAGTTTTCTAGGTCATCACGAGTTAGCTCTGAGATCTCTTCATCATGCGTATGATCGTGCGAAGACGTTGTGCCTTTACCTGATGCAACCTTGTGGTAGATAGAGTAGAAGCCGACTGCAACGCTAATAACTACGGCGATTACTGTTAGTGCATCTAGGAATGCTGATAAGAAAGCGGCAGCAACACAGAAGGCAACAGAGAGTAAAATTTTAGATTGGATGCCAAGCAAGATCTTCGTGAAAATGAACAGAAGCAGTTCTTTCATGAAGTAAATGCCAGCAACCATGAATACGAGCAAGAGTAATACAGGAAGGTTTGCTTGCAGCTCGTGATAAACCATTTCTGGTTTGGTCATGCCAATGGCGACTGCTTGAATAGCTAGTAGACCACCCGGTTGAAGTGGGTAGCATTTGAGAGCCATAGCTAGAGTGAAAATAAACTCAACCACCAATAGCCAGCCCGCAACAAATGGGTCAACTAGGAAGAAAACAAACGGGTTGATGATTAAAAAGGAAATGATGGCAAGTTTATACCAATCAGGAGCTTTACCAAGGAAGTTCTTGATAAAAGCGTTTCCGAGAGACATCGGCATGTTAATACTCTTTTATGTTGATTATGAATAGACAAGCAATACAACATTTTGAGAATCGAGCTATAGAAATTGTTAAAAACTATAACTAACAGTGACTTAGAAAAACTACATTCCATGTAATGTTCTGTGGTCTTGCCAAGTCACTCCCTTAGAAACTCAAGCACTGCTTATTTTTGAGCGCAACTCTACTCTTAGATAACATTTAGTCAACAGGAAAAACCCTGTAGCACTAAAAATACCTCTTTTTTGTTGAGAAACGCGATCAAAGTAGCGCAAGCATACCACTTAAAATGTGATAAAAACCGACTAGAATCAATATTTCAGCGAAATGATTGAAAATTACAGAATAACGACGACTTATATATGATTATTACAACTTAATATTGCAAATTAATAGCTTTAAAAATATGACCAATCTCATTGATTTTAAAGAAAATTTGTTGTGTTAACGGTTTGTTGAAATGGTGGTTTAGAGTCGCTTGCTTTACAAACCTGAGGTGCAAACGTGTGCTGAACTTTAGAGTTATAGCTCTAACTGTGTTTAGGGTGAGTAAAATTTTTGAGGGTGTTTCCGCTAGGTGTGAACTAGTGGTATGATGAGTAAATTAGAACAGAATAATTAAATTGGATTGAAGTGTAGATGGTCATTAAGGCGAAGAGCCCGGCAGGATTTGCAGAGAAGTATATCATTGAGAGTATTTGGAATGGCCGTTTCCCTCCAGGTTCTATCTTGCCCGCAGAGCGTGAGCTTTCTGAGCTGATTGGTGTTACACGTACTACGCTTCGTGAAGTACTACAACGTCTTGCTCGTGATGGTTGGTTGACAATCCAACATGGCAAACCAACTAAAGTTAACCAGTTTATGGAAACCTCAGGTCTTCATATCCTTGATACGCTAATGACGTTGGACGTTGATAACGCAAGCAAAATGGTAGAAGACCTGCTTGCTGCTCGTACTAATATCAGCCCGATCTTTATGCGTTATGCATTCAAAGCAAACAAAGAAGCTTCAGAGCGTACTATCAGTAACGTGATTGAATCTTGTGAAGCGCTACTTGCGGCACCAACTTGGGATGAGTTCCTAGAATCGTCGCCATACGCTGACAAGATCAAACAAGCGGTAAAAGAAGATTCAGAAAAAGATGAAGCGAAACGTCAGACGATCTTAATCGCGAAGACTTTCAACTTCTATGATTACATGCTTTTCCAACGTTTGGCATTCCACTCAGGCAACCAGATTTATGGCCTAATCTTTAACGGTGTGCGTAAACTGTATGACCGTATCGGTAGTTACTACTTCTCTAACCCAGAAGCACGACGTTTAGCGATGGACTTTTATAAAGAGCTGTTCATTATCTGTGAAAGTGGTGAGCGCGAAACTTTGCCATTAGTGATTCGTAACTACGGTATCGCAAGTGCACAAGTTTGGAATGAAATGAAAACGACATTGCCAACGAACTTCACTGAAGACGACAGCTAAGCCATAGGTTTAATATTGTTGTTCCTGTTTATTCAGTGACGTAAAGAAAACGAAAAAGCGGCGAGATAATTCAATTATCTCGCCGCTTTTTATTTATCTGTCGTTACTAGAAAATTATCCGTGGGTCAGTTACTTACCTATGACGAGTAATTTATCTAGGAGTAGCGACTTAACCCGCAAACTCTTCTGAGTCTGGACGGTTGGTAAATTGCACGCCGTTTAGAAAATCGCAAAGTAGTTGGTCTTCACACACTTTGTAGTTTTTGTTTTCTGGCTTGCGGAAGTAAGCGCCGATTTCATACTTGCTCAAGCAAATGCCAACCACTTCTAGTACGTCCAAAACATCTTCTGCTTTCATGTTTAATGCGATACGAAGCTTCATGAAGATCATGTTGTTCGTCAGTGCAACTTCAGGTTTAGGTTGCTCGCCTTCTTTTTTGCCACGCTTAAGGTTGATGAAACCATTTAGGAATACTGCTAACTCTTTATCTTTCATCTTAGAGCATGACTTGTCGTTGTCGTCTTTTAGCCAGTTAATCACTTGGTCATGAGCAACGGTCACATCAGCTTGTTCGATAGCTTTGATGATTTGTGCATTTTTAAGGTTTAGTGCGTGTTGAATACGACGCAAGATTTCGTTGTTAGTCACAGGGGATTCCTAAAAAGGGTTTTAGAGTAAAGAGGTGTTGGTTTCGCCTATTTTTGTCGACGAACCAGTTTCTACTCTACATAGCATAGTTGACGGCGACTCTAACAGAGAACGCTAATTTTCGGTAGATATAAAAAATCCCCAATGCTGATTAACTCTTTCAAGTCAAAAATGCATTAGGGATTTAGTGATGGGTGCTTGTTATCTGACTGGAGTCAGAATTACATTACACGCATACCAGGTTGAGCACCTTCGTGTGGCTCAAGGATCCATAGGTCGCTGCCGCCAGGGCCCGCTGCTAGGATCATGCCTTCAGACATACCAAACTTCATCTTACGAGGCTTTAGGTTGGCTACCATTACAGTTAGCTTGCCTTCAAGCTCTTCAGGTTTGTATGCTGATTTGATACCAGAGAATACTTGGCGAGTCTCACCACCGATGTCTAGTTGGAACTTCAGTAGTTTGTTCGCTTTTGGTACTTCTTCACAAGAGATGATACGAGCAATACGCATGTCTACTGCTGCAAAGGCATCGAACTCAATCTCGTCTGCGATTGGCTCTTTGTCTAGCTCAGTTTGGCTTGCTTGCTCTTTTTCAGCTTCTGCTTTTTCTTTCGCTGCTGCTTCAGCGGCTGCATCTTCTTTAGAAGACTCAACCATTGCTTCCACTTTCTTAGGGTCAATACGGTTGAATAGCGCTTTGAACTTAGTGATCTCGTGATCAGTTAGCGGAGTCGCTATCGCTTCCCACGTTAGCTCTTCGTTTAGGAAAGCTTCAGTGCGAGCTGCAAGCTCTGGCATTACTGGTTTCAGGTAAGCCATCAGTACGCGGAATAGGTTAATACCTACAGAAGAAACTTGTTGAAGCTCAGCTTCTTTGCCTTCTTCTTTTGCAAGAACCCAAGGTGCTTTTTCGTCGATGTACTGGTTAGCTTTATCCGCTAGTGCAGTGATTTCACGGATAGCACGGCTGAATTCACGAGTTTCGTATAGCTCACCGATACGCTCAGCAGCAGCAACGAATTCGTTGTATAGCTCAGGTTCTGCAAATTCAGCAGCTAGCTTGCCTTCAAAACGCTTAGTAATGAAGCCAGCGTTACGAGAAGCTAGGTTAACAATCTTGTTTACTACGTCAGCGTTTACACGTTGAGTGAAGTCTTCAAGGTTAAGATCTAAGTCATCGATGCGGCTGTTTAGTTTCGCAGCGTAGTAGTAACGTAGACACTCAGGATCTAAGTGGTTTAGGTACGTGCTTGCTTTGATGAATGTGCCTTTCGACTTAGACATCTTCGCACCGTTCACTGTTACGTAGCCGTGTACGAATACGTTGTTTGGCTTACGGAAACCTGCGCCGTCTAGCATTGCTGGCCAAAATAGGCTGTGGAAGTAAACGATGTCTTTACCGATGAAGTGGTAAAGCTCAGTTGTGCTGTCTTTCTTCCAGTATTCATCGAAGTTTAGATCGTCACGCTTGTCACATAGGTTCTTGAAAGAAGCCATGTAGCCAACAGGTGCGTCTAGCCATACGTAGAAGAACTTGTCTTTTTCGCCTGGGATTTCAAAGCCAAAGTAAGGCGCATCACGTGAGATATCCCATTGTTGCAGACCAGACTCAAACCATTCCTGCATTTTGTTTGCAGTTTCATTCTGTAGAGAGCCAGAACGAGTCCACTCTTTAAGCATGCTTTCGAACTGAGGTAGGTCGAAGAAGAAGTGCTCAGAGTCTTTCATTACTGGAGTTGCGCCAGAAACCGCTGATTTAGGGTTAATTAGCTCAGTTGGGCTGTATGTCTCACCACAGTTATCACAGTTATCACCATACTGGTCTTCTGACTTACACTTAGGGCAAGTACCTTTTACGAAGCGGTCTGGTAGGAACATCTCTTTCTCAGGATCGAAAAGCTGAGAAATAGTACGGCTAGAAATGAAGCCGTTCTTTTTAAGTTCTAGGTAGATGTGAGAAGCCAGTTCACGGTTCTCTTTGCTGTGTGTGCTGTGGTAGTTATCAAAGCTGATATCAAAGCCAGCGAAGTCTTTTTGGTGCTCTTCACTAACAGCAGCGATCATCTCTTCTGGCGTGATACCCATCTGTTGAGCTTTAAGCATAATTGGCGTGCCGTGAGCATCGTCAGCACAGATGAAGTTTACAGTGTTGCCACGTAGACGCTGGTATCGAACCCAGATATCAGCTTGGATATGCTCAAGCATATGGCCAAGGTGAATAGAGCCGTTAGCGTACGGAAGCGCACAAGTTACCAAAAGTTGTCTTGGATCAGTTGCCATACTTAATAATTCGCTTTTTTGATAGGTATAAATTTGAGAGGTAATACTACTTTATAACGTGTGATACGCCAAGGTATCAGACAAAGGATTCCCCTAGTTTTTTAGGGGTTCAGTCTTCATCTCGTGGGTGATAGCATAAATAAAAAAAGGAGCCCCAATGCGTAACTTTACTTCTAAGCAAGATTTCTGTTCATGGTTGAATGAGTTCGAGTCACCAATCCTCATCCCAGAGTGGGCGCTACACCAAAATATTGTATCGGTTGATCCGCGTGGATCATTTGTTATCACCTTACCTTTTGCCGCTAATCAGCTTGCGGTTGAATTGGAACAGTGGCTTCACTCTCAGATTGAACAACAGCTTGTTAGCGCTTTTCAGTTTGAAGTAAAAGTGAAACCGTCTGCGCTGGAAACCACAGTCGCGACGCCATTGAAGGGTGTTAAGAATATTATCGCTGTGACGTCGGCAAAGGGTGGGGTGGGTAAATCAACGACTTCAGTAAACCTTGCGCTCGCGTTATCTAAGTCAGGTTCAAAAGTGGGTTTGTTGGATGCGGATATCTACGGTCCATCAGTACCTATGATGCTCGGCCAACTAGACGCGAAACCAGAAGTACAGAACAACAAATGGATGATGCCCATCGAGGCACATGGCATTTTCACCCACTCTATTGGCTATCTTGTGTCGAAAGATGATGCGGCAATCTGGCGTGGCCCTATGGCAGCGAAGGCTTTGGGGCAGCTTGTTAATGAAACTGTATGGCCAGAGTTGGATTACCTTGTGATCGACATGCCACCGGGTACCGGTGATATTCAGCTGACGTTATCGCAACAGATCCCAGTGACTGGGGCTGTAGTGGTGACCACTCCTCAAGATTTGGCGCTAGCGGATGCACGTAAAGGCGTAGCGATGTTCGATAAGGTAAGCGTGCCAGTGGCAGGCTTAGTTGAAAACATGAGTTATCATATTTGTAGTCACTGTGGTGAGAAAGAGCATATCTTTGGTGCTGGTGGTGCAGAAGCTATGTCAGAAGAATTTTACCTCGATATTTTGGCACAGATCCCTCTTCATATTGATGTGCGAGAAGACATTGATGCAGGTTGCCCTACGGTGATTCGTCGTCCAGACAGTGAACATACACTTCACTACTTAGAGCTTGCTGAGAATGTGGCTGCGAAGATGTTTTGGACGGGCAAGGCGAGACCAGAGGCGATTAACTTTTCTTTGGTTGAATAGCGAAAGCCAATCAAAGAGTCATGTAAATCATGCTGGATTAGATAAACAGTGGTCGGATTTAGGCTGATAGCCAATGGGGTTGTGCAAATAGTTGTAGGCAAGTTATTTGAAAGCAAACGATTGTATTCATTAAATGCATTGATATCATCAATTTGACTGCAATTAGCTAAAATGGCGACTAGAATCTATGTGCTTTAGCCCCTATAATCAGGCGGTTTATCTCTTCCCACCACCAAACCATATCGGGTGCAAAATTAATGTCTGATAATAATCAATGTGTCATCGTAGGTATCGCTGGCGCTTCAGCTTCAGGAAAAAGTCTGATTGCTAGTACAATTTATAATGAATTGCGCGAAAAAGTAGGCGACCATCAAATTGGTGTTATCACGGAAGATTGCTATTACAGCGACCAAAGCCACTTGAGTATGGAAGAGCGTGTTAAAACTAACTACGATCACCCAAATGCACTAGATCATGATCTTTTATGTGAACATCTACAGCAGCTAATGAGTGGCAACGCCGTAGAAGTTCCTGAATACAGCTACACAGAACACACACGTACTTCTGAAACGACTACACTTACTCCAAAGAAAGTGATCATTTTAGAGGGTATTCTGCTTCTAACAGACCCGCGTCTTCGTAAACTAATGCACGCAAGTGTGTTTATGGATACACCATTAGACATCTGTCTATTACGCCGTGTTAAGCGTGATGTAGAAGAGCGTGGTCGTACAATGGACACTGTACTCAAGCAATACCAAGAAACAGTACGTCCAATGTTCATGCAGTTTATCGAGCCTTCAAAACAACATGCAGACATCATCGTTCCTCGTGGTGGTAAAAACCGTATTGCGATTGATGTGTTAAAAGCGCACATTGCGAAGTTGTTGAAGTCTTAATCGAATAAAATTTTGCCTAAGTGACTCACTTAGCTTTATTTTTTACCGAATCAGTGGCACTTTTATAGTGCCACTTTCTTTTGGAATCTAAGCAAGGAATATGCGGATGAAGAAACTACTCATTTTCATAGCTGTACCAGTGTTTGTTGTCGTTGCAGCAATTCTGGCACTAGTGCTGTTAGTGAATCCCAACCAATTTAAGCCATTAATTGTCGAACAAGCCCAAAAACACACAGGCCTAGAGCTTGTGATCGAGGGTGATATCAGCTGGCAATTCTTCCCATCGATTGGCTTTGAACTTGGTCAAACTGAATTACGTAATCCTGAAGGGTTCACCCAACCAAACCTATTCAAGGTTGATACCGTTGGCGTTGATGTTTCGGTTACTCCGCTATTTAGTAACCAACTAGAGATCGGCAACATTACTCTAGATGGTGCAGAATTCTATTTAGAAACGCTTAAAGATGGTCGCAAGAACATTGATGCACTAACGCAAGCGTCAGCGCCTCAAGGATCTGAGCCTGCAGCAGATACAAGTTCTGAATCCGCGCCTGCCCCTCAAGAGCAAACTACCACAGACGCATCGGGCTGGACGATCAACCTTGCAGGCGTAACTGTATCAAACGCATTGTTTGAAATGGACGACAAGCAAGCGGGTTCATTCACTAAGCTATACGATGTGTCTTTGAATCTTTCTGAGTTTGCCGTTGATACATGGACAACCGCGACATTTGCGGCTTCTGGTGAGAACAATCAACAGAAGTTCTCTGCACAAGGCAGTGCAGAATTCAAATTAGCTGAAGGCTTCGCAAGTTACGCACTTCGTAATATCGACTTAAACGCTAAGTTCAATGATCCAGCGACGTCGATTGAGTCAGCAAAAATTGGCTTGAATACGTTTGAGTTTGATAAGGTAAACCAACTGACTTACGCCGTAATCGGTAATGCGGCTGGCCTTGACCTTGATCTTAAAGGTGGCGGTGAACTTACGGTTGATAGCGCGATTTCAAAAGTAACGCTGAACAAATTAACGTTAGACTCAACATTCAAAGGCGATACGCTTCCTCAGTCTCCAATGAAAGTCGACATGCTGTCTGACTTAAGCTTCGATCTTAACAAGAGCCACCTGAGCTTTGTGTTAGAGAAGCTACAAGCTAACGCTATTGCATTAGACGGTAAAGCAGACGTAACCCTATCTGAAATACCAAAGGTTCGTTTCTCTCTTCATAGCCCGAATATTGATTTAGATGAATTCCTAGGCTTAGGCAATACAACAGAAACCGCGAGCACAGCGCCTTCTGGTTCTGCTGGTGGCTCAACGTCAAACTCAGGTAGCTCTGCTCCTGCTAAAGAAGTGGAACCTGATCTGTCGGCTCTGAAAACGTTAGACGTGAAAGGTGACATTACGATTGATAAGTTCAAGGCGAACAACGCGAAAATGCAGAATGTTAAAACGGCATTTTCGGTTAACCGTGGTATCGCAGAGCTAACTTCATTCACATCGAATCTTTACCAAGGCTCTATTTCAGCTACGGCTAAGCTAGATGCTCGTAAAACACCGGCAACTTATACGGCTAAGAAGAAAATTAAAGGCGTGAAAGTACAACCGTTACTGGTTGATGTTGCAGATAACGATATGCTGGAAGGTACCGGTAATATTGATGTCAACGTGAAAGGTAAGAGCTTAACTCCAACAGGAATCAAGAAGAACCTTGTCGGTACTATCGCGATTAACTTTGAAGATGGTGCGGTTAACGGCATCAACGTAGCTCAACTGATTCGAGAAAACTACGCTAAGATCAAGGGCGAGAAAGTTGAAAGCACAAATGAAGCTCAAAAAACGGACTTCAGTGCAATGAAAGCGACGCTGAAAGTGGATAAAGGTTGGGTTTCAACTAACGACTTATCAGCACAGTCGCCACTGTTACGTGTGACAGGTCAAGGTAAAGCAAACTTCATCAATGAAACGGTCGACTTCCTTGTGCGTACATCAATTGTGGGTTCACTTGAAGGTCAGGGCGGTAAGAGCATTGACGACCTGAAAGATGTGACAATCCCAATTAAGGTAACTGGTCAGTGGGCTGCCCCGAAATTCGCACTTGTTTTTGATGATGTATTGAAGCAGAAAGCACAGAAAGAAATTGACCGTGGTGTGAACAAGCTAACGGACAAGATTAAAGACGAGAAAACTAAAGAAGCAGTTGATGGTTTATTGAAAGGTTTCTTTAACTAAACGTTTTTAACTCATATATAAAAGAAGGGCCATTCCTACTGTAGGAATGGCGCTTTTGTTTGGGTGCTTATAATACTTTCGAGAGATTCCCTATGACACGCGTCACTCGCTCTAGGGGATGAAGACAGGTCTCGTCCTTTGTTCAAGGGCGTGAAAGTCTAGTGGTCGTCATCCTTGAGAGGGAAGAATGACCGAGTCGGGGATCTCTGGTTGAGTGCGATTACCAGTCAACGCCTTGAAGCGCTTTTACACCAGACTCGAAAGCGTGTTTAACGTTACGAACTTCAGACACGGTATCGGCCATGTCCGTTAAAGTTCGGTGCGCGCCACGGCCAGTAATGATCACGGATTGCATTTTCGGACGGTTGTTTAGAGCTTCTACCACTTCATCCAGTTCAATGTAGCCGTAACTCACCATGTAAGTCAGCTCATCAAACAGAATTACATCAATCGACTCATCGGCTAGCATACGCTGACACTCTTTCCACACGCGCTGGGCGGCTTCGATATCTTGAGCCTTGTTTTGAGTTTCCCAAGTAAAGCCAGTACCCATCACTTGGAACTCTACATCGAGCTTTTGAAGAACGTTCTTTTCGCCGTTATCCCATGTTCCTTTAACAAACTGAGCGACGGCACATTTCTTACCATGACCGACTGCACGTGTAATCGTACCAAAACCGGATGTTGATTTACCTTTACCGTTACCCGTGATGACCAACAATAGGCCTTTTACTTCTTGTGCTGCAGCGACACGAGCATCGACTTGTTCTTTTACTTTCTGTTGTCTTGCTTTGTGGCGTTGTTCTTTGTTGTCTTCAGTCGACATAACAAATCCTTTTAAGTTGTGATTGCGCCTATCATAGCCTAACTTAACGATAGCAAAAACCATCGGAAGAACAGGTGATTAGGGATGAAAAAGATACTCGTAGTTTGTATGGGAAACATTTGCCGTTCGCCAACAGGTGAAGCGGTGCTAAGGAAGAAAGCGCAACAACTGGATATTGACGTTGTGGTCGACTCTGCAGGGACGATTGGTTTTCATCAAGGCAACCCGCCAGACTCGCGTTCGAAATCTGCAGGAGAGAAGCGAGGCTATAGCTTTAAGGGGATAACTTCTCGTAAAGTGGTTGATAATGATTTCGAAGAATTTGACCTGATACTCGCGGCCGATAGGGCGAATCTAGATGACTTAATGAGCCAGTGTCCCGCTCATCTCCAATACAAGCTTGCGTTATTTTTAAGCTTTGGAAAGTCACAATATCAAGAGATCCCCGATCCGTATTATGGTGAGGGAAATGGCTTTGAATTGGTGTTGGATTTAATCGAAGAGTCTAGCGAAGCGATACTACGTTCAATGTAGTTTAGGAACAATGTGCGTTGTTAGGTGTTCAGCGTAAGAGCTGACCGATAGGTATAAAAAAGGCCGACATTGAATGTCGGCCTCTCTAAATCTAACTTAAAGCTACAGCTAAGATTACTTAGACATTACTTTGTAGATTGGGTCTTCTGCAACGTTTGCTTCAACTAAGCTACCTGCTTTGTGCAGCATAGCAACACAGTCTTGGCTTAGGTGGCGAAGGTGAAGTGTTTTACCTAGCGCCGCGTAACGGTCAGCAATCGTGTCGATCGCTTCAATTGCAGAGTGGTCAGTCACGCGTGAGTTTGCGAAATCAACGATCACATCTTGTGGATCGTTGTAAGCGTCAAACAACTCTAGGAAGTTAGCCGTCGAACCAAAGAATATTGGACCGTTAACTTTGTACTCTTTTGAGCCTTCAGCGTTTACTGATGTATCTGCGTAGATGTGTTTAGCATGTTGCCAAGCAAACATTAGCGCTGAAGCTACAACACCAACACCTACCGCTACAGCAAGGTCTGTCAGTACGGTTACTACGGTAACAAGAACGATAACGAAGAAGTCTTGCTTAGGAACGCGACGTGCAAGCTTGAAAGTAGCCCATTCAAATGTGCCGATAACAACCATGAACATTACGCCCACAAGTGCTGCTAGAGGAATCATTTCAATCAGTGCAGAACCGAACAGGATGAACATCAGTAGTGCAACTGCGGCTACGATACCTGAAAGGCGACCACGACCACCTGAGTTTACGTTGATCATCGATTGACCGATCATCGCACAACCACCCATCGCGCCAAATACAGAACACGTTACGTTAGCCATACCTTGACCAACACATTCACGGTTAGATTGACCACGAGTGTTTGTCATTTCGTCTAGTACTGTTAGTGTCAGCAGAGATTCAATCAGGCCGATAGCCGCAAGGATAATCGCGTAAGGCAGGATGATCTGTAGTGTCTCTAAAGAAAACGGAACAGCAGGAATTGAGAATGTTGGTAGAGAGCCCGCTAGCGTAGCAGCTTCGTCACCAGACATTGTACGTAGGAAGTCGACAACAGTGCGAGTTTCAAGGTCAAGACCCACAACCAAAGCTGTTACTGTAACAATAGCAACCAATGAAGATGGTACTGCTGTTGTTAGCTTAGGTAGGAAGTGGATGATAGCCATTGTAAGGGCTACTAGACCTAGCATTAGTGTCATTTGACCGCTTGGTAACCAAGTCAACGCACCTGTTACGTCTGGTGCTTTAAATTGACCAAGCTGAGCTAGGAAGATAACAATGGCCAAACCGTTCACGAAACCAATCATTACTGGGTGTGGAACGATACGGATAAATTTACCTAGTTTAAATACACCCGCTGCAATTTGCAGAAGGCCAGCCAGCATAACGGCTGCGAATAGGTATTGAACACCATGGGTTGCCACTAGGCTCACCATTACCACGGCCATTGCGCCAGTTGCACCAGAAATCATACCTGGACGACCGCCAAAGACAGAAGTGATTAAACCTACGATGAATGCTGCGTAAAGACCAACCATTGGGTCAACGCCAGCAACAAAGGCGAATGCTACAGCTTCAGGTACCAGAGCTAGGGCTACTGTAAGACCTGAAAGCACGTCATTCTTTACAGAGTGCTTTGAAAATTGTGGGAATTCGAACATGTTTGCTCAGCTATGCTTAAGATGGATTTACCGACACGGGTGTATTGCGTAGCCAAACAGTGATGGAAAAGAGCGGCAATAGCGAAGTGTCGAAAAGATAAGTGCGCGAATGCTACCCAAAAATGTGATTAAGTTCAAGGTTGAACCTAACTTTGAGTAATATATCTGTTAATTTTTATTCGATTAGTAGATATGAAAAAGGCTGCTTTAATAAGCAGCCTTTGATTCTATTTACTTGCGATTATCTATCAGTAATCACTAGTAGTTTGGCTTAGTCATCGCCGCGCCAGCTTTGTTCGACGCTGCCTGACTGCCTGCACCTTTCGATACAAAACGTTCAGTGCGGAACGGAGCTGCAATCACTTCAATCTCTTTGATCTCTTGAGGACCAGGAGCTTTAGTCATTGGTGAACCGGCTTGCTTCTTAGCAACAGCTGCCTTTGGTGCCGCTTTAGGAGCTTCTGTTTTTACAACAGGTGCTTCTTCAACTTTTGCACTTTCAGCTTTAGGCGCTTCAGCTTCAACAACTGGTGTTGCTTCTGCTTGTACAGCTTCTGCTACAACAGGCGCTTCAACTTTCGTCGCTTCTGCAATCACTGGAGCTTCAACTTTTGCAGTTTCAACGACCACTGGTGCTTCTTCAACGACTGCAGGAGCTTCAACTACAGTAGGAGTCTCAGCTACTTGAGCTTCAACAGCAGCTTCTTCGCGACGGATAATCACTTTACCCATTGCAAGCTCTGGACATGCGAAGCCGCCAGCCATTACTACATTGCTTTGTGGTGCCGTCTCTAGAGCAACATTCTGCTCTTGAACAGATGTTTGCGCTTCAGCTGCTACTTGAACTTCAGCCACTTCAGGTTTTGCCTGCTTGTGGTGAGGTTTTGGAATGAAGCGAGGCATCACTTTACCCATAGCCATCTCTGGAGAAGCTACACCACCTTTACGTAGGCGGAATGGGTTAGGGCGACGATCACGACCGCGACGACGACGTTGACCACTTGCACGTAGGTGACGTGGAGAACGACGGTTACGACGTTGTTTCGGCTCTTCCTGTTCAGTTTGCTCTGCATTCGCTTGAGTTGCTTCTACTTGTTCCGCAACTTTTTGCTCTTGAGCTACTGATTGTTCTTTAGCAACAACCTGTTCTTTTGAAGCGTTATCTTCAGCTTGAGCTTGTTGGTCTTTAACACGAACTTGCTTGTTCAGTTTACGACGCTGACGACGCTCTTTAATCTTAGCTGCTTTTGCTTCAGGTTTAGCCTTAGGCGCTTCCGGTTTACCAGCTTGTGCTTCTGCTGCTAGCTGTAGACCTTCTTCTGCTAATTTAGATGGTGCTTGCTCTTCGCGTTGCTTCTGCTCATCACGTGGCTTGTTGCGACGGTCTTGCTTAGGCTTACGAGGCTGACGAGTTTGCTGTGGAGCTGCTTCTTTTTGCTCTTCAGGCTTCTCATCACGAGCTGGCTTACGACGGCGTTTGTTGTCACGGTTTTCGTTACGATTGTCGCCACGTTCACCACGGTCGTTACGCTCACCACGTTGGTTACGACGACGGTTATCGTTACGATCACGGCGTTGACGGTTGCCGTTGTTGCGATTGTTTTTAGGTTTCTCTTCTTCTTTCTTCTCTCCTTCTTTTTTCTCTTCTTGAGTTGAAGAGCCAAATAAGAAGCTACCGATAGCTTTGAAGAAACGACCAATTAGGCCTGGTTCTTGAGTCGCTGCTGGTTCAGCTTTCTTCTCTTCAACAGCTTTAGGTGCTGGAGCAGGAGTCGGTGCTGATTGAGCAGGAGCTGCAAAGCCTTTCAGAGCAGGTTCTTCGATCTTCTTAGGACGAATAGTCTGTTCAGCTGGCTCTTTGCTTTCCGCTTCTTTTAGAGCTTCTAGCTTGTTAGGCAGCAAGTAAGACAGTAGATCGAACTCTTCACCTTCACGAACACGGATAACCTCAAAATGCGGCGTTTCCATGTCTGAGTTAGGAACAACAGTGATCTTAACTTCTTGATTCTTCTCGATGTGGTTTACTGAACGACGTTTTTCGTTCAGAAGGTAAGAAGCGATTGGAACAGGTACAACAGCAAGTACTTGTGCTGTGTTGTCTTTTAGAGCTTCTTCTTCAATCAAACGTAGAACAGAAAGTGCTAGAGATTCGTTATCACGAACAACACCAGTACCTGTACAACGAGGACAAATGTGGTGGCTTGCTTCTGCTAGTGATGGGCTCAAACGTTGACGAGACATCTCTAGAAGACCAAAGCGAGAAATACGACCAATCTGAACACGTGCGCGATCTAAACGAACGGCATCACGTAGACGGCTTTCTACTTCGCGTTGGTGGCGAACCGGAGTCATATCGATAAAGTCGATTACAACAAGACCACCTAGGTCACGTAGACGTAATTGACGTGCAATTTCATCGGCAGCTTCTAGGTTAGTGTTAAGTGCTGTTTCTTCAATATCGCCGCCCTTTGTTGCACGAGCAGAGTTGATATCGATAGAAGTCAGTGCTTCTGTTGGGTCGATTACGATAGAACCACCAGATGGAAGACGAACTTCACGTTGGAAAGCAGATTCGATCTGGCTTTCAATCTGGTAATGGCTGAATAGTGGCACTTCACCATCGTATTTCTTAACGCGATTCATGAAATCTGGGCGTATTAATTGAATGTGCGCTTGAGCACGTTCAAAAATAGTATTGCTGTCGATTAGAATCTCGCCAATATCACGACGTAGGTAGTCACGAATTGCGCGAACAATAACGTTACTCTCTTGGTGAATTAGGAAAGGAGCTGCATTTGAATCAGAAGCTTGCTTGATAGCGCCCCAATGGTTCAATAGAACGTTTAGGTCCCACTCTAGCTCTTCTGCGCTTTTGCCAACGCCCGCTGTACGCACGATTAAGCCCATACCTTGAGGAAGCTCAAGAGTGCTCAATGCTGCTTTCAGTTGGGTGCGCTCATCACCTTCGATACGACGAGAAATACCGCCAGCACGAGGGTTATTAGGCATAAGAACTAAGTAACTACCAGCCAAAGAGATGAAAGTTGTCAGTGCAGCACCTTTGCTACCACGTTCTTCTTTCTCTACTTGTACGATTACTTCTTGGCCTTCTTTTAGCACTTCTTTAATGCTAGGACGGCCTTGGTATGTATAACCTTCAGGGAAGTATTCGCGGGCAATTTCTTTAAGAGGGAGGAAACCGTGACGTTCTGCGCCGTAATCAACGAATGCCGCTTCTAGGCTTGGTTCAATACGGGTAATACGTCCTTTGTAGATATTCGCTTTCTTTGACTCGTGACCTGGACTTTCGATATCTAGATCGAACAGTCGTTGGCCATCAACCAAAGCGACACGCAACTCTTCTTTTTGAGTTGCGTTAATTAACATTCTTTTCATTTAGAAATTCTCATTGTCTTTTCTTATTTTCATCATTGTTCTTATCGCTTTATTTCGTTTCTCATGGTGCCAGATCCCATGGCTTTATCGGTGCAGCCTCCCGGCTGGAGAGGGATGCTCTGGGGCACGTCAGTCATCATAGGGAGTTAGCCTATGATCCGCGATGTGGCGGTGAATACTCAACATGAGTGTACGTGAGTAGAGCGATAAGGAACTCAGTTGACCGTGTCTTACGCCGATTGCAGCACTGTCTAATCTGAGTTATCTACTCATTTACTTGCTTATGAATGGTTAGCTGTTTAAATAATAGTCAAACCACTGATAGCAGCTGTGAACTATAGCAGCGGTCGGTAAACACAGCAATCTGCTTTGTCGGAATGCTGTAAAAAAAACAGTTTTTGTTTGGGTTTTGATAGCTCTAACTCACTGTCTATAAATAATTTATCAATTGATATTTTAATTTGCAGGAATCTTGGTGCTTTTTTGTTCGAAGAATCAAAGAAATATAGAACTTCAATGACCATTTTGGGATAGATCGGTAAGGATTAGGGATAAATAAGTTCGGAATAGGGCTAAGAAAATCTCAATTATCAAAAGTGACAGTGATACAATAGCGCAATGAGCGAAATTAGAACCCAAGTCCAATTCGTCGACATTGACGAAGATATGGCTGGTCAGCGTATTGATAACTTCTTACGCAACCAATTAAAAAACATCCCGAAAAGCATGATTTACCGAATCGTGCGTAAAGGCGAAGTCCGCGTAAATAAAAAACGCATCAAGGCTGAGTACAAACTAAAAGCTGGCGATTTAGTTCGTATCCCTCCGGTTACTATTGAAGAGAAAACAGAAGAGAACGTGCCGAGCACGAAACTCAACAAGGTTTCAGAATTAGAACAGTGCATCATTTATGAAGATGATCACATGCTAATTCTTAACAAACCATCTGGCACTGCTGTTCATGGTGGTAGCGGATTAAAGTTTGGCGCGATTGAAGCATTACGTGCTCTTCGTCCTGATGCTCGTTTTCTTGAATTAGTACACCGTATCGATAGAGATACGTCTGGCATTTTGCTTGTTGCTAAGAAGCGCTCGGCGCTAAGACACCTTCAAGCACAGTTCCGTGAAAAAACGGTTCAAAAATACTACTTCGCTTTGGTCATGGGCGAATGGAAGAACAGCTGTAAAGTCGTCAACGCACCTTTGTTAAAAAACGAAGTGAATAGCATTGTTCGAGTGAACCCGAATGGTAAAGCTTCTGAAACTCGCTTTAAGGTTTTAGAGAAGTTCCAAGAGGCGACGTTGATTCAAGCTAGCCCAATTACAGGCCGTACACACCAAATTCGTGTGCACGCTCAGTATACTGGTCACCCAATAGCTTGGGATGATCGCTACGGTGATCGTCGTTTTGATGCTTACACGGGCAAGGTTGGTCTTGATCGTCTGTTCCTACATGCAGCAAACATCAAGTTCACACACCCAGGTAGTGAAGAGAAGATGGATATCTCGGCGCCAATGGAAAGAAGGCTTGAGAAAGCCTTAACTGGTTTACGTAAGCTTTAAGAAGATACGAGATACGAGATACGAGATACGAGATACGAGATACGAAGGTATAGAGTGCCTCTAAATTTGTTCTTCAGTATCCATAAATGAGAAAGGTTGACGAATATCGTCAACCTTTTTTGTTTTCATCTGTTGTAGAAGATCCTCAAGTCGCTCGTTCCTCGCTCTTGAGGATGACGACTTTTTAAAATCACGTTCTATATCATTAGTTGGTTAGATAAAATTGCGTGTTCCGTCATTCCCTAGACTGACGAAGGAAGGAGTAGGGAATCTCTAACAAAGAGAGCGTATCCGTTATAGTACGCCCATTCCTTGCGCTTCTAACATATCGACGAGATCGATTAACGGTAAGCCGATCAAAGTATTCGGATCTTTACCTTCCATCTGTTTAAACAATGCGATGCCTAACCCTTCACACATAAAACTGCCCGCGCAGTAATAAGGTTGTTCTTTCTCGACATAACTCATGATTTGCTGCTCGGTTAAATCGCGGAAATGCACAACAAAGGTGTCGAGACGCGTGTCAGCTTGATTGGTTTCGTTGTTCCAAACCGAAAGCCCAGTATAAAAAGTAATGCTCTTGCCGCTTTGACGAGATAACTGTTCGATCGCTTTTTCTCGAGTATGAGGTTTACCTATGATCTCTCCATCAATCACACAAACCTGATCAGAACCGATGACTAAGCTAGGTTGCTCCACAGCACAAGACTTAGCTTTGGTCTCAGCAAGGCGCATCACCAACTGTTGTGGCGTCTCTTCTGGAAGCGGCGTTTCATCGCAGTCTGGCTTGGCTGTAATGAAGCTTAACTGTAGTTTTTTGAGGATCTCTTGCCTAAATGGTGATGTAGAGGCTAAAACTAGTTGGTAATTTCTCATTTTAATTTACAATTCAAGGAAGCATTTATCTCAGGATAACGTAACTTGTCCTGCTATTCATAATGCTCTGAATAGGAAAGGCAGGAAAGTACATTTTTTTTGCCATTTCCTTTGACTAAACACGATTTGGAAGATAAGATTCGCGCCCTATGCAAAAGGAAAAAATACCGCGTACAGTTGATCCGGCAAGAACGGCTCAAAAACGACTCGATATGGATGGTATCATTCAGGTCAGTCTTTTGAAGCGTTTAACTGAAGCAACTGAAGGCGTAAAACGTGACGCGCAAGTCTCAATGTCATTTGGGCTTGATGAACAACGATTAGTCGTTATCTCTGGTAAAGCTAACGTCGAAGTCGATTTAGAGTGTCAACGTTGTAATGAGGTTTTCGCACATGAGTGCGATGTCCAATTTACTTATACTCCTGTTTACAGTGAGAAAAGTGAAGAGGAAGCACCGGAAGAGTACGATTTGGTAGATCTGAACGAGTACGGTGAGTTAGACCTGATTCAATTAGTTGAAGACGAGTTCATCCTTGGATTGCCACAAATAGCAATGCACGACGATGCGAAATGTAGCGTTAACTCAAATAACTTGGTGTTTGGTGAACTTCCTGAAGAAATTGAGGAAGACAAAAAGCCGAATCCATTTGATGTTTTAAAAAGCTTAAAGAAGTAATTGCTTCTTTAAGAATTTACATAGGAGTAGGGTCAATGGCCGTACAAAAGAGCAAGAAATCACGTTCAATGCGTGGCATGCGTCGTTCACACGATGCGCTAACTACAGCTGCACTTTCTGTAGACGCAACTTCAGGTGAAACTCACCTACGTCACAACGTGACTGCCGAAGGTTTCTACCGCGGCAAAAAGGTTATCAACAAGTAAGGTTGACCTTTGCAAAATCTAACCGTTGCGCTTGATGCAATGGGCGGGGACTTCGGTCCTCGTGTAACAGTGCCTGCCGCCGTGCAGGCACTGTCGTATTTCCCAGAGCTAAAAGTCATTCTAATAGGTGATCGAAACACGATCACATCTCAATTATCTTCATTAGGTCGAATGCCTGATTCTCGTTTGAGTATCCAGCATTGTGATCGAGTCATTTCCAATTCTGAAAAACCTTCACTAGCCTTACGTAATAGTCAGGGTAGCTCTATGCGTGCCGCTATCGATCTGGTTGCCGAATCACAGGCTGATGCTTGTGTGAGTGGTGGTAACACTGGCGCACTGATGGCTTTATCCCGTTTCAGACTCAAGCTTCTTCCCGGTATTGATAGGCCTGCATTGGTTTCAGCTTTGCCTACTGCATCCGGAAATCGTACATGGATGCTTGATTTAGGGGCGAACGTTTCTAGCGACGCAGATTCACTGTTTCAGTTTGCTGTCATGGGCAGCGCATTAGCAGAACAACATTTAGGTCGCGCACCACGTGTCGCTATCTTGAATATCGGTGCAGAAGAAATTAAAGGCAATGACCTTGTAAAACGATGCGCTGAAATGTTGTCTAATACTCAGTCTGTGAACTTCATAGGCTATATTGAAGGTAATCAATTACTTCAAGATGCTGCTGATGTCGTCGTATGTGATGGTTTTGTGGGCAATGTCTGCTTAAAAACGTGCGAAGGTACGGCTCAGCTCTTTATTGATAAGCTAAAAACGCGCATGATGGCTTCAACAATAAAGGGTTGGATAGCCAGAATGCTGTTTTCTGAGCTATTTACTGAATTAAAAACCTTGAACCCCGACCAGTATAACGGCGCAAGTTTGTTAGGATTGCGCGGCATTGTCATTAAAAGTCATGGAAGTGCTGATGTGTCTGCAGTCGTCAACGCGATTGGTGAAGCAGTACACGAGGTCAAACGACAAGTCCCCAGCCGCATTAGCGATCGTTTGGAAGCGGTTTTACTCGAGAGGCATTATTAGTCTTCATGTATAGCAAAATTTTAGGTACTGGCAGCTACTTGCCATCTCAGGTGCGTACTAACGCAGACTTAGAGAAAATGGTAGAGACTAGCGATGAGTGGATCGTTGCTAGAACTGGTATTAAAGAGCGTCGTATTTCAGCGGAAAACGAAACCGTTGCTGATATGGCGTTTTACGCTGCTGAAAATGCCATTGAAATGGCAGGTATCGACAAAGAAGAGATTGATTTAATCATCGTTGCGACAACCAGCAGTAGCCACACATTCCCGTCTTCGGCATGTCAGGTACAAGGCAAGCTTGGTATCAAAGGCTGTCCTGCGTTTGATTTGGCTGCGGCGTGTTCTGGTTTTGTCTACGCACTGTCTGTTGCTGATCAACACATCAAGACTGGCATGTGTAAGAACGTTTTGGTAATTGGTGCTGATGCACTGTCAAAAACCTGTGATCCGACTGACCGCTCTACTATCATCTTATTTGGTGATGCAGCAGGCGCGGTGGTTGTAGGCGCAAGCGAAGAGCCAGGTATTTTGTCTACTCATATTTACTCTGACGGTAAATACGGTGAGCTTCTAAGTTTAGAAGTACCAGAGCGTGGCGGTGATGCGGACAAATGGCTGCACATGGCGGGCAACGAAGTATTTAAAGTGGCGGTAACTCAGCTTTCTAAGCTAGTTAAAGACACATTAGCGGCGAACAATATGGATAAGTCAGAGCTTGATTGGTTAGTTCCACACCAAGCGAACTACCGTATTATTTCGGCAACCGCTAAAAAGCTGACGATGTCGCTTGATCAAGTAGTGATTACTCTTGATAAGCACGGCAACACGTCAGCAGCTACCGTACCAACGGCTCTAGATGAGGCTGTTCGCGACGGGCGAATTAAACGTGGTCAAACGCTTCTACTTGAAGCATTTGGCGGCGGCTTCACTTGGGGTTCTGCGTTAGTTAAATTCTAACCCCAAGCGATAATCAACAAACAAGGCACATAACTTATGTGCCTTATTCAATTTTTTGCTTTGCTTAAAGGAAAATTACAATGAGCAAGTTTGCTATCGTATTCCCAGGCCAAGGCTCTCAAGCTATCGGTATGCTTGCTGACCTAGGCGAACAGTATGATGTTGTAAAACAGACATTTGCTGAAGCTTCAGAAGCACTTGGTTACGATCTATGGGCATTGGTTCAAGATGGTCCAGTAGAAAATCTAAATGAAACTTTTCGCACTCAACCGGCTCTACTAACAGCGTCTGTTGCAATTTGGCGTGTATGGCAAGAGCTTGGCCTAGAGCAACCTATAAATCTAGCAGGTCACAGCCTAGGTGAATACTCTGCACTTGTATGTGCTGGCGTTATCGACTTTAAAGAAGCGATCAAACTGGTTGAACTACGTGGTCAATTGATGCAAGAAGCGGTTCCTGCAGGCGTTGGCGCAATGTACGCAATCATCGGTCTAGACGATGAAGCGATTGCTAAAGCGTGTGAAGAAGCTGCGCAAGACGAAGTTGTGTCTCCAGTTAACTTTAACTCTCCTGGCCAAGTTGTTATCGCGGGTAACAAAGCGGCAGTAGAGCGTGCTGGTGCACTTTGTAAAGAAGCGGGCGCTAAGCGTGCACTTCCGTTACCTGTTTCTGTGCCGTCTCACTGTGCACTGATGAAGCCAGCAGCAGACAAGCTAGCAGTGGCTCTAGAAGCTCTAGAGTTCAACACGCCAGCATTGCCTGTTATCAATAACGTTGATGTTATTGCTGAAACAGACCCTGCAAAAATTAAAGACGCACTTGTTCGTCAGCTATACAGCCCAGTTCGTTGGACTGAAGGCGTACAAGCGATGAATGAGCAAGGCGTTGAGAAGCTACTTGAATTAGGCCCTGGTAAAGTTCTTACTGGTCTAACAAAACGAATCGTAAAAACTATGACAGCTGCTGCAGTTAATGACACTGCATCACTAGAAGCTGCTAAGTAAATAACCACTTAATAGAGAAGTTATGATGAATTTAGAAGGCAAAGTTGCACTAGTTACAGGCGCAAGCCGTGGCATCGGTCGTGCAATCGCTGAACTTTTAGTTGAGCGTGGTGCTAAAGTTATCGGTACTGCGACATCTGAAGGCGGCGCAGCTGCAATCAGTGAGTACCTTGGTGAGAACGGTAAAGGTCTTGCTCTTAATGTAACGGATACTGACTCAATTGCTGCTACACTGAAAACCATCAACGATGAATTCGGTGCGATTGACATTCTAGTTAACAACGCAGGTATCACTCGTGATAACCTACTGATGCGTATGAAAGACGAGGAATGGAATGACATCATCGATACTAACCTAACGCCTATCTTCCGTATGTCTAAAGCTGTATTGCGTGGCATGATGAAGAAGCGTCAAGGTCGTATCGTAAACGTTGGTTCTGTAGTAGGTACTATGGGTAACGCTGGTCAAGCTAACTACGCAGCTGCAAAAGCAGGCGTAATTGGTTTTACTAAATCAATGGCTCGCGAAGTTGCGTCTCGTGGCGTTACAGTGAACACTGTAGCTCCTGGTTTCATCGAAACTGACATGACTAAAGCGCTAAATGATGACCAACGTGCAGCAACTTTGGCGAATGTACCAGCAGGTCGACTAGGTGACCCTCGCGAAATCGCTGAAGCTGTGGTATTTTTGGCGTCACCTGCGGCAGCTTATATCACAGGTGAAACACTTCACGTCAATGGCGGTATGTACATGGTGTAAATTATGTGCAACATTTGTGCATGATTTAAGTCAAGATCATACGTAATTTCGGTTAAAATCGTGAAAATTGTGGTTTGACCAGAAAAGTTGACCTTGCAACTTTCAATAGATTGAATAAACTACGGAAAACATCGCATAAAGCGAACTCTGTAAAGGAAAAGAAAAAATGAGCAACCTCGAAGAACGCGTAAAGAAAATCATTGTTGAACAGCTAGGTGTAGACGAAGCTGAAGTTAAAAACGAAGCTTCTTTCGTTGATGACCTAGGTGCAGATTCTCTAGACACAGTAGAGCTAGTAATGGCTCTAGAAGAAGAATTCGACACTGAAATCCCAGATGAAGAAGCTGAGAAAATTACTACTGTTCAAGCAGCTATCGATTACGTAACTAGCGCTCAGTAATAATCTCTCCCAGGCGGTCACCTCGACCGCCTGTGTTTTATCTAACTCATCTATCCTCATCTTAAATCACCTCAATCCCCGGAGTGTAAAATCGTGTCCAAGCGTCGTGTAGTTGTCACTGGCATGGGTATGTTGTCACCGGTAGGCAACACTGTAGAATCTTCTTGGAAAGCCCTGCTAGCTGGTCAAAGTGGTATCGTTAATATCGATCATTTTGATGCAACCAATTTCTCAACTCGTTTTGCAGGTCTAGTTAAAGACTTTAACTGCGAAGAGTATATGACTAAAAAAGATGCTCGTAAGATGGACTTGTTCATCCAGTACGGCGTCGCAGCAGGTATTCAAGCTTTAGATGATTCAGCCCTAACTATTACTGAAGAAAACGCTCCACGTGTGGGTGTTGCTATCGGTTCTGGTATTGGTGGTCTTGGTTTGATCGAAGCCGGTCACCAAGCTCTAACTGAAAAAGGCCCTCGTAAGATCAGCCCGTTCTTCGTACCGTCGACGATCGTGAATATGATTGCTGGTCACATGTCTATCATGCGTGGCCTACGCGGTCCAAACATCGCGATTTCTACTGCATGTACGACTGGCCTACATAACATTGGTCACGCGGCTCGTATGATTGCATACGGCGATGCAGACGCAATGCTAGCGGGTGGTGCTGAAAAAGCATCAACTCCACTAGGTATGGGCGGTTTTGGTGCGGCTAAAGCACTTTCTACTCGTAACGATGAGCCTCAAAAAGCTTCTCGTCCATGGGACAAAGGCCGTGATGGCTTCGTTCTTGGTGACGGTGCAGGCATGATGGTTCTTGAAGAGTACGAACATGCGAAAGCTCGTGGCGCTAAGATTTACTGTGAGCTAGTTGGCTTCGGTATGTCGGGTGACGCTTACCACATGACATCTCCAAGTGAAGATGGCTCAGGTGGCGCACTAGCGATGGAAGCGGCTATGCGTGATGCTGGCATTACTGGTGAACAAATCGGTTATGTAAACGCACACGGTACTTCGACTCCTGCAGGTGACGTAGCGGAAGTTAAGGGCATCAAGCGTGCTCTTGGCGAAGCAGGCAGCAAGCAAGTATTGGTTTCTTCTACGAAATCAATGACAGGCCACCTTCTAGGTGCTGCTGGTTCTGCTGAAGCTATCATCACGGCTATGTCTCTGGTTGACCAAATTGTTCCACCAACAATCAACCTAGATGATCCTGAAGAAGGCTTAGATATTGACTTAGTACCTCACACTGCGCGTGAAGTTAGCAACATGGAATATGCTGCATGTAACTCATTCGGTTTCGGTGGTACAAACGGCTGTTTGATCTTCAAAAAGATTTAATCATCTTATTAAAGACGTAAACACTCGTAGATAGTCACAATTAGACTTGTTTTTAAACGGCTTGATGCTTTAGCATTGAGCCGTTTCTTTTTATGGGGAAAAACATGTTTTGGGTTGATGGAGAAAGCCAGCAAACTATCGATATTTTGGATCGCTCGTTTCAGTACGGAGACGGCTGTTTTACGACGATGCTCGTGAGTGATGGTGAGATACAACATTTTCACGATCATCAGCACCGTGTCGACGAATGCCTTAAAGCGCTGCGCATTTCTGCTCTTGATTGGGATGTTGTTAGTCTTTGGCTCGATACTGCGCTTCAACACATCCAAGATAACGATCTTCATGGCACAAAGAGCCTTGATGGTTCAAAGAAGATCCAAAACGCAAACAAGCCTAATAATCAAAAAGCAGGGATCAAGCTGCACGTTAGCCGTGGCGCTGGCGGGCGTGGCTACAGTACCAAGAATATCGCCAAGCCGACAATCACCATCAGTACCTTCGATTACCCAAGTCACTATTCAGCGTGGCAAGACTTCGGTGTTGAACTCGGTATCTGTCATCAAGCGCTAGGTTTGAGCCCACTACTGGCTGGCCATAAGCACAATAATCGTCTTGAGCAGATTTTGATGAAAGATGAAATGGATCAGGCTAATGAAGTAGATGGTGTGGTTCTTGATATATCGGGCAATGTGATTGAAACCACCATGGCCAATCTGTTTTGGCGCAAAGGTCAGTCGATATACACACCTCAACTCACTCAAAGTGGTGTCGCGGGTGTTATGCGTAAGCAAGTGTTAACCGCGCTGAATCAAGCTGAACTTTCCGTTACAATTAGTGACTACTGCTTATCTCAACTCATGCAAGCTGATGAGGTTTTCATGACCAACTCCATTTTAGGGGTTGCCCCAGTTACCCGTATTAGTGATACCCAATTTAACATTGGAACCGTTACTCGTAGCCTTCAAGGACAACTAAACTCGTGATCAAAAAGTTATTTATTTTTATTATCTTGTGCTTAATCGCAGCCGGTGCTGCTGGTTTTTATGTTTACAACCAAGCGCAAGATAACCTGAAACAAGTTATTCAATTAGAAAAACCACAAGTCGTGACTGTTGCTTCAGGTAGCAGCTTTAACCGCGTTCTAGCCCAGTTGATTAACGAAGGGCTGTTTGAGGCTTCTCCTTACGAGAAATTAATCCGTAAGTTACATCCTGAGCTTGTAGACGTAAAAGCGGGTACATTCCTGCTTGAACCGGGTTTAACCTTAGAGCAGGCGCTACAGGTGCTTGTAGAAGGGAAAGAACACCAGTTTACCATTACCTTTGTAGAAGGCAGTCGTTTTGACGAATGGCTTGTTCAGCTAAAAGACAACGAATTCATTCAACAGACATTGGATGGCGTTTCTGAAAAAGAGATCGCTGAAAAGTTGGGTATTGAAAACGAAAAGCTAGAAGGTCTCTTCTTAGCAGAAACGTATCACTACACCTACGGCACCACTGATTTAGATTTGTTGAAGCGCGCGCATCGAGACCTAATGAGCGTGGTGAATGAAGAGTGGGAAAATCGAGCGGATAAACTGCCTCTTAAATCGCCTTATGAAGCGTTAATTCTTGCGTCTATCATTGAGAAAGAGACCGCTGTTGCGTCAGAACGTGAGCGTGTTTCTTCTGTGTTCGTTAACCGTCTGAACAAGCGTATGCGTTTGCAAACTGACCCAACGGTTATCTATGGCATGGGTGACAGCTACGATGGCAACATCCGTAAGAAAGACTTACGCACGCCAACGCCATACAACACCTATACAATGAGTGGCTTGCCACCGACACCTATCGCCATGGCAGGCAAAGCATCTATCAACGCGGCGTTGAATCCAGAGAAGAGCAACTACTTGTATTTCGTTGCGAGTGGAACAGGCGGTCACGTATTTTCAAAGAGTTTGACTGAGCATAACCGTGCAGTGCGAGCTTACTTAAAGCAATTAAAAAAAAACAGATAAAGAAATAATTATGAATCAGTCGAAATTTATCGTGGTTGAAGGCCTTGAAGGCGCAGGCAAAAGCACAGCAATCAATGCCATCGTTGAGACATTAAAAGCATCGGGTGTTGAGGATATTGTTAATACTCGTGAGCCGGGTGGTACTGTCTTAGCTGAAAAGATGCGTTCATTGGTTAAAGAAGAGCACGAAGGCGAGAAGCTTCAAGACATGACTGAATTGCTGCTGATGTATGCAGCACGTGTTCAATTAGTCGAGAACGTCATCAAGCCGGCACTCGACAATGGTCAATGGGTATTGGGTGATCGTCATGATATGTCTTCACAGGCATACCAAGGTGGTGGTCGCCAGATCGCGCGCACGACTATGGAATCACTGAAATCAACCACGCTAGGCGGCTTTAAACCCGATCTAACGCTATATTTGGACCTAGACCCTAGAGTAGGGCTAGAGCGTGCTAGAGGTCGTGGTGAGCTTGATAGAATTGAAAAGATGGACATCTCATTTTTCGACCGCACGCGTGAGCGCTATCTAGAAATTGCAGAACAAGATGATTCTGTACTTGTGATTAACGCGCAGCAAGAAATTGAGCAAGTAGCCGCTGATATTAAAGTCGCGCTAACTGCTTGGCTCGACAAACAGTAGGTAGTCATGGCTGAAGTGTATTCTTGGCTCACACCGGTATGGAGTGAGTGGAAAAAAAGTCTCGATGCGGAGCGTTTTCCTAACTCTGTGATTGTTAATGCACCGGAAGGGCTCGGCGTTGATGCGTTGATTAGCCAACTTACCGACGCATTGATGTGCACGAACTATGAAAGCGAGTCGTGCGGGTTTTGCCACAGCTGTGAGTTAATGAAGTCGGGCAGTCATCCTGATTTTCATGTGATCTCACCAGAGAAAGAAGGTAAGTCGATCACGGTTGATCAAGTGCGTGTCAGTAACCGCTGGGCTCAAGAGTCTTCTCAGTTAGGTGGTTTGCGCGTTATCTTACTTAACCCAGCTGAAGCAATGAACGAATCGGCTTCCAACGCACTATTGAAAACTCTGGAAGAGCCATCAAGCAAGTGCATCTTCATTCTGTCTACTCGCAACAGCAATCGCTTAATGCCGACTATTATTAGTCGTTGTCAGCAATTCAATGTGGTTAGCCCACAGTTGGAGACAGCATCGGCGTGGTTAGATAGTGAAGTGGGCAAAGCGGTACCGCAGTATATTTTAGCACTCAATGACAACGCGCCTTTAAAAGCAAAAGCGATGTTTGAGCAAGGTGGCGTTGAAGCCTCAACAAAAGCGCTCGATGGTTTTGTGAATGTGATAAAAGGCACTCAACCTGACATGCTAAAGTTCTCTACAGAGCTTAGCAAAGACCCTTTGATTCAACTTGGCTGGCTTTGGCATCTATTGTCAGATGTACAGAAGCTGCATTTTGGTTTGGCGAATCAGGCTTTCACTCCGAGTGCGAAAGCACTGTGTGAGGTGATGTCTTATCAAAGTGCTTATGCCGCATCGAATAAACTGCTGATATTGATTGAACAGTTAAAGCAACACCCTGGGCTCAATACGGAGCTACTCATAATGAATTGGCTGATAGCCACTTGCGAGGAAACATGTTCGTAGATTCCCACTGTCATTTAGACAAACTGGATTACCAAGATTTACACACCAGCGTAGAAGATGTGGTTAACAAGGCGAAGGCTGCTAACGTAAACCAATTGCTTTCTGTCGGTGTGACACTCGATTCGTTTGAAAATATGCTCGAGATGATCTCGCCGTTTGATAACGTTAAAGCCTCTTGTGGCGTTCACCCTCTCGATGTTGAAAGTGATTTCAGCCTAGAGACAATGCGTGAATACGCGAGCAACCCTAAGGTTGTGGCGATTGGTGAGACAGGTTTAGATTATCACTACCAACCAGAGACGGCGGAACTGCAACAGCTACGATTTAAGCAGCATGTTGAGTTAGCCGTTGAGCTGAATAAACCTTTGATCATTCACACTCGTAACGCACGTGAAGACACATTAGCTATTTTACGTGATGGTGGAGCTGAGAAGTGTGGTGGTGTGATTCACTGCTTTACCGAAGATCAAGCGTTCGCTGAAGCGGCAATGGAATTAGGTTTCTATATCTCAATTTCAGGCATTGTGACCTTTAAGCAGGCTACAGAACTTAAAGAAGTTGTTAAAAACCTACCGCTAGACAGGTTGCTGATCGAGACGGATTCTCCATACTTGGCGCCCATTCCATATCGTGGAAAGCAGAATCAGCCTGCATATGTCGTTGAAGTTGCGGCCTACATTGCGCAATTAAAAGGTGTGTCGATGAAAGAGGTTGCTGAACAAACGACCAAAAATTACCAAAAACTTTTTTTGCGATAAAAATCTAAGTAAACAAATAAAAGGGAGCGAAAGCTCCCTTTTTGTGTTTTTGATCACCAAAAATACGTTTTTTTTTAATGTTTACGAATTATGTTGAACTTGAGAGCGCTAATTATAACATTTGTAATTTTGTTACTAAAAATAACATTCGCTCCTATTTTATTTACCCAGTAAAATAATATAGCTCTTGAAAAATACTTATATATTTCAATGTATTAAATGCTTGTAAAGCATTGCATTTCTAGATTTGACATGTGATCCAAGACGTGTTTTGAAACTAAATTTCGTAAGTGACTAGAAAGTTAGTTCCCCATCAATATATATTTAGCGGCAGAAAATATAATGCAATACATGGTTACATTTTCGCAGGGTGCTAACATATAGGCTACGGGGGTGTGCCGTTAGAACCCAATATAATTATTTTATCTTTATCAGGAGCATAAACATGTTTAAGAACCTTTTTGCTAGCCTGCAGAAAGTTGGTAAGTCTCTGATGCTTCCAGTATCAGTTTTACCAGTTGCGGGTATTTTGCTAGGTGTCGGTGCAGCAGATCTTCCTTTCATTCCAGAAATCGTTTCAAACTTAATGGAACAAGCTGGTGGTTCAGTATTCGGTCAAATGGCACTACTGTTCGCAGTAGGTGTTGCACTTGGCTTTACTAACAACGATGGTGTAGCGGGTCTAGCTGCTATCGTTGGTTACGGCATCATGACTGCTACACTTGGCGTAATGGCTGGTGTAATGGGCGTTGATAAAATCGATACTGGTGTACTAGGTGGTATCCTAGTCGGTGGTGTTGCTGCTTGGGCATTCAACCGTTTCTTCCGTATTCAACTACCAGAGTACCTTGGCTTCTTCGCTGGTAAGCGTGCTGTGCCAATCATCACAGGTTTCTCTGCGATTGGTCTAGCAATCCTACTATCTGTAGTATGGCCACCAGTTGGCGGCGCTATCTCTGCGTTCTCTGATTGGGCTGCTCACCAAAACCCACAAGTGGCGTTTGGTATCTACGGTATCGTTGAGCGTTCTCTAATTCCATTTGGTCTTCACCACGTTTGGAACGTACCTTTCTTCTTTGAAGCTGGTACTTGTGTAAACGCTGCTGGCGAAACTCAAAACGGTGTTCTTACTTGTTACCTAGTTGCTGATGACGCATCTCGTGCAGCGGGCAATGGCTTCGGTCAGCTAGCTGGTGGTTACATGTTCAAGATGTTCGGTCTACCTGCTGCTGCAATCGCGATTGCACACTCAGCTAAGCCTGAAAACCGCGCTAAAGTAATGGGCATCATGGCTTCTGCTGCGTTGACTTCATTCCTAACGGGTATCACTGAACCAATCGAATTCTCTTTCCTATTCGTTGCTCCAGTACTGTACGCAATCCACGCTCTACTAGCTGGTTCTGCATACGTTCTTGCGAACACTCTAGGTTTTGTACACGGTACATCTTTCTCACACGGTCTAATCGACTTCCTAGTTCTATCTGGCAACGCGTCTAAGATGGGCCTAATGGTTGTATGTGGTATTGCTTACGCTGCAATTTACTACATCGTATTCCGCACTGTGATTAAAGCTCTAGACCTTAAAACTCCAGGCCGTGAAGACGAGACTGAAGAAGAGTCAGTTGCGACTGGTTCTGAACTTGCTGGTGAGCTAGTTGCTGCATTCGGTGGCAAAGCGAACATCACTGGTCTTGACGCTTGTATTACTCGTCTACGTGTTGCCGTTGCTGATACAGCAGTTGTTGACCAAGACAAACTGAAGAAACTAGGCGCTGCAGGTGTTGTTGTAGTTGCTGGTGGCGTACAAGCTATCTTCGGTACTAAGTCTGACAACCTTAAGACAGACATGGATGAGTGGATCCGTAACAACGGTTAATTCACTGATTCAATAAATTGAAAGGAGGCCGAAAGGCCTCCTTTTTTGTTTTCAGCTTTACGAAAAACCTTTCCGCGTTTAATCCCCTCTAACTCAGAGAGTTACCATTCAACTCGATCATTTGATGGTCGTTCCCAAATTTTTCGTGTCGTTTATCTTTTACCCAGCGATGACACCTTTTGCTGAGATTCCAGTAGACTTCCGTTTTTTAAATACAGTCTGAGAATATTATGAAACATCGTTACTTGATCGGCCTTATGTGCTGCAGCGGAGCCTCGTTTGCTCAAGCTTCTGAAGCTCCAGCTTTGGAAGTTGGACTCGCCATTGACCAAGACCTGAGTGTCGTTGTGGAATTTGATCAGAAATACCGTGCTACGATTGGCAATGACGGCGCTGCCTTTGATTACATTTTGAAGCGTGGTCAGTTCGAGACTGAAGCTCCGTTGAGCTGGTACGTCGGTGCAGGTGCTTGGGCTGAATGGAATGACGACTTTGGCTTACGCTTGCCGTTAGGCGTGAAAGTGAATTTCTACGAAGGTTGGAATGCTTACGCTCAAGTTCACCCTGAACTCGATATGTATAAAGGTGTTGAGTTGCAAATAGGCGGCGCTTTAGGTGTTACCTATAAGTTCTAATCTGAACTAAAACCGTTTTAATAATGAAAAAACCAGCATTTAGCTGGTTTTTTCGTTTGGGCCGATCTTATATTTTTGCTTCATTGAGCCGCTTAGAAAGTAAAACTCAGTCCGACATTGGCTTGGAATTGGTTCATCCAGTCGGTATCAAAGCGAATGATGCACTCTTGCCCGTTATTTGGGATATTACAAACACCGGAGGTATCGTTGTCGACAACCGTGCCTAACCAACGTACTTGTGTGTTCAACGCTAGTCGGTCACTAAATTTGTACTCTAAGCCACCAAAGATAGAAGTTGAGAATCCATACTTATCTTTTGCCCAGTCTACATCGACGTAAGAAGCACCAAGGCCTAACCCTAGATAACCCGACAACACAGGCGAAGCAGGGTAGTAGATGCTGCTTTGAAGGTGCAGGTATTGGATGGAGGAGCTTAGGTTGAGCGTTTCTAATTCCGAGCTCTGATTGGAGTAGAAGAAGCCGATGCGTCCTTTTTCAAGTGGCGTTTCAATGGCAAAGGTGTAATTTTCAGAGCCTTTCATGTCATAGGTTTTACCGTCCTGGTCTTCGACACTGCCACCGCCGGTATAACCTACCATAGGTGTAATGATGATCTCCGGCGAAGCATACGCGCTTGAAACGGAGAGAAGCGTAATCAGTGCCATCATATTTGCTTTGTTATTCATGAGTATATCCTTATCCATACACATACTAATTGTGATGGTTACATCAATATTGTGCGACTAATTTCGACGATTCTTGAAGATACTTCACACACCTGATAGTACTTAAATAGAGACTCGACAAATTAATAATAAGCCAGAGGTGTCTATGGACCATAATCTGAAAAATGCCCTACAAATTACCGTGTTTATCTACATGATCATTCTTTCATTTGGCTTTATTGCGATTGGTAGTTAATACCATCTATTGCGAGGCTGAGTTTTGATACTCAGGGAATAATGAATAGTGGGATTATAACCAATATTGATACAGCAATAGACTTGGATTATTACGCTAAGTTTATTGCTGGAAAAACAGCACTGGTCGCTCAAGGTGGCGGACAGAGAAGTATTTTTACTTCTGGAGTGCTGGATGCCTTTCTTCTCTCAAATTTTGACCCCTTCGACGAATTTTTTGGTACCTCAGCAGGTGCTCTCAACTTATGTGCTTATCTGTGCCGTGATAAAGGCCTTGGACGTTCTTTTGTTCTCGACCTCACAACCTCACCAGAGTTCTTCAATCTCTTTTCCTATATACGACACAGAAAGAACCTAGGATTAGAATGGGCGCTAGAACAAATTATGGCTTACCCATATAAGCTCGATCTGGATTTAGGGCGACAAACGCTAGGCGATCGCCACTTCTATGCGGCTGTAACGGATTCCAAAGACTTACGAGACCACTACTTCCCATTATTGGGCGAAGATTGGTACAAGGTGATGATTGCGACCTGCGCCATTCCTCGCTTGTACAATGATGAAGTCTTTATTGGTGACAGTGCTTATGTGGACGGTGGTGTATCGGCGTGTATCCCGGTTCAGGAAGCGTGGCGAAGACAAGCCCGTTCTATTGTGGTGATTCGTACTGAGCCAGTGGTGGAGGAAGGTAATACCCATTTGGTTGAAGCACCAGTTAAGGGATCTTCAGTCAAAGCGCCTAAACCAATCTCTGCCGAAGAACTGGAGTGGTTCCGCGAATCTTTCGATAGTGTTCAAGGTCATTGGCAACAGAAAGTGGAACAGTGGAAAACCGACTGGACCTCTTTCTTCCAACAACAAATTATGCGCTCAAAAGAGCAGAAGCGTGACCGTGGGCATTTAGATCTGCTAAATGGTGGTCGCTGGCTATTTGGTGCAGATGATATTTATCGCTTAAGTCATTTAATCGGGGATAAGTTTGATTCAGGCTTGGCTGACATGCTGATGGTGCATTATCAGACCTACTCATTAACTCAGGATTTTTTGAATTCGCCACCAGACGACGCGTTTGTGGTACAGATAGCGCCAAGTCAGCCACTAAAATCGAGTTCATTAATGAGCGACAAAGAAGACCTGTTGCACGATTACGAATTGGGCTTAGAAGCCGGTTACCGATTTGTAGAAACCTACACTTCAACGGAAAACGCTCGCAATTCTCATATGCCACAGTTAGCCACCATTGCTGCGGGCAAGTAATTCTCGAAGTTGATGACCTAGCATGCTGTGATCTCGTTATGCTGCTATAAGCAGGTTGCAGTGAGTCGTGTTCTGAAATGAAAAAGGGTTATTGAACTTGGTTCGATAACCCTTTTTGGTTTTTGAGGAAAGGCAAATCGTTTCGCCTTAAGGTCAAATATTAGGTGACAGGCAAGATTCTCATACAGTTGGTTGACCCTGCTACATCCATAATGTCGCCTTGAGTGACGATCACTAGGTCGCCAAACTTAAGGTGTCCTTTCTCTTTCAAGCAAGTGAGTGTAGATAGTGCAATGTCAAAGCTGTCTTCGGCTTCTGTCTCGAAGTAGATAGGTGTCACACCTCGGTATAAGGTACAGCGATTAAGCGTTCCTTCGTTACGAGACAGCGCGTAGATCGGCATGTCGGCACTCAGGCGAGACATCATCAGTGCGGTGCGGCCTGACTCGGTGAGAGTGACAACGCCTTTAATACCTTCCATATGGTTTGCAGAGTAGATGGTCGCCATCGAAACGGTTTCTTCGGCGGTTACAAAGGTGCGATCAATACGGTAATTGGATTGGTTGTTAATGCCTGCCATTTTCTCCGCACCAATACAGACTTCTGCCATCGATTTTACGGTCTCGACTGGGTAGTCACCAGCTGCAGTTTCACCAGACAGCATCACAGCATCTGTTCCATCGAGTACGGCGTTGGCAACGTCCATGACTTCGGCACGGGTTGGCATTGGCGCAGAAATCATTGATTCCATCATTTGAGTTGCGGTGATGACTGTTCGGTTAAGCGCTCTGGCACGGCGTATAAGCTGTTTTTGTACTCCGACTAACTCAGGGTCGCCAATTTCTACTCCGAGGTCACCACGAGCCACCATGACGACATCTGAGGCCATTATGATGTCATCCATGTTCTCAACAGTAGCGACTGTCTCTGCTCGCTCCACTTTTGCGACGAGGTGCGCTTCTAAGCCGGCTTCTCGTGCAAGCTGACGAGCATAGTGCATGTCTTCACCATTGCGAGGGAAAGACACCGCTAGGTAATCCACTTTGATTTGTGCGGCGGTGACGATGTCGCGCTTGTCTTTTTCTGTTAGCGCTTCTGCGGAAAGGCCGCCACCTTTTTTGTTGATGCCTTTGTTATTTGATAGTGGGCCGCCAATGATGACTTCGGTATGAACGCGACAGCCTTCTACTTTGGTTACTTTGAGTTGAACACGACCATCGTCAAGTAACAGGATATCGCCGGCGGATACGTCGTTAGGCAGTTCTTTGTAATCAAGGCCAACGGCTTCTTGATTGCCTTCACCTAAACCTAGGCTACTGTCGAGAGTGAACAGGTCGCCTACGGCAAGTTGGATTTTGCCATCTTTGAATGTCGACACACGAATCTTGGGACCTTGTAAGTCTCCGAGAATGGCGATTTGAGTGCCGTGTCTTTTGGCTATTGCTCTGACTTTTTCTGCGCGTTGTATATGGTCGTCGCTGGTGCCGTGAGAGAAGTTCATACGAACAATATTGGCACCGGCTTTGATGATCTCTTCAAGCACGTTACCTTTATCAGTAGAAGGGCCTAGCGTTGTGACGATTTTCGTTTTTCTTAATTCGGCTGTCATGAATACTCCTAGAGTGAGGCCAAGTAATCTTTTAAAAGACTAGGGCGTGTTGATCTTTCGAGCTGATTTTTGCAGCGAGTTGCTGGGTATTTATACAAGGCAGAGGCTTTGATGTGTAGCTAGCCTACATGAGAAGCCGATAACGTAGTAGAAATGACCAGCAAACGCTGCCCAAAGGGTTCGGCTAAAAGCGTTTTACTCTTTGTTGAGGGAGATTTGCTTAGAATGACTAGGCTACTTCTCCCTCGCCGCGATTAAAACGCTTTTATATCGAACAAAATTTAACCACGAAAGGTCAACGCGCCTTAATTAAGTATATGCATTAATTGATAATTTATTGGGAGCTAGGAGGATATTTTTTGATTTGCCTTTAATTATTGAATTTAGGGCTCAAACGCGATGTTTTATTCTGAAAATTAAGTCGCAAATTATCGATGTGGGTGTTAATTTTCCTCGAACTATTTGACTCGATACACAAAGATTCATGTATATACGTGATACTGGTCACGGCGATATACCAAGTGACTTCACAATTACTTCGCAAAGTAAAAAAATTACCTCGTTGATGATTTCTGGAGCGTAAAATGTACATGGCTCAACCGGGCCATATTGATCATATCAAACAGGTCAATGCTGGTCGTGTATATAAACTAATTGACCTTAAAGGTCCTATTTCTCGTATCGATCTGTCCAAGCAAAGTGAGTTGGCTCCGGCGAGTATTACTAAAATTACCCGTGAACTCATTGAAGCTCACCTTATTCACGAAACGACGGTTCAAGAAGCCACGACTCGTGGGCGTCCTGCTGTCGGTCTGCAAACCAATAACGAAGGTTGGCAGTTTCTGTCGATGCGTCTTGGTCGCGGATACTTGACGATCGCGCTCCATGAATTGGGCGGCGATGTGCTTATCGATACCAAGATTGATATCCATGAACGCGATCAAGATGATGTGCTTGCGCGTCTTCTTCATGAAATCGATGAGTTCTTCCAAACCTATGCCGAGCAACTCGACAGGGTGACGAGTATCGCTATCACACTGCCAGGTCTGGTGAATTCAGAGCAAGGTATTGTGTTGCAGATGCCGCACTACAACGTTGAAAACTTAGCGTTGGGGCCGGAGATCTACAAAGAAACCGGTTTGCCAGTTTTTATTGCCAATGATACCCGAGCGTGGGCATTAGCAGAGAAACTGTTTGGTAACTCACAAGACAACGACAACTCTGTTCTTATCTCGATTCACCACGGTTTAGGTGCCGGGATCATTCTTGATGGTCGCGTTCTGCAAGGGCGTCACGGTAACATCGGTGAGTTGGGGCATATCCAGATCGATAAGGAAGGCAAGCTTTGTCACTGTGGAAATCGAGGCTGTTTAGAAACGGTGGCGAGTTCTCAGGCAATCCGTGAGCAAGTCAAAGAGCGACTGGCAAATGGTGAAGAATCAACGCTAACGGTGTTTGAAGACGTCACTATTGAACAGATCTGTGCTGCCGCTGCTAATGGGGATCCACTGGCTGTCGAAGTGATTGAACAGTTAGGCCGTTATCTAGGCTCTGCGATTGCGATTGTGATTAACCTGTTCAACCCAGAGAAAATCTTGGTCGGTGGTGTTATCAATCAGGCGAAGAGCGTGTTATACCCAGCGATTCAAAAGTGTATCGAAGAGCAGAGTCTATCGGTTTACCATAAAGACTTAGAGCTGGTGGAATCTCGTTTTTATAAGCAGGCAACCATGCCAGGTGCTGCGCTCATCAAGCAGGCCTTATACGATGGCCAACTGTTAATGAAAGTTATTGAAGGTTAACCCCTTTTTCTCGTCTTGTAGCCTTACCCTGAATCTTTCCATGTACTTAAGCTTTGTATAACATCATTTGTTGTACTTAGTTTAAGCATTCTGTGCATTGGCGCTTTGCTTTAACCTATTGAAGTAGGCTATTGTAGCCACAGTTATTATTTGTCACTAAGGTGTTGTATGTCTGGCGTTTTAAATTCGGTTGATCAGAGAACCAAACTGGTCGGTGAAAACCGTCTGGAACTCTTGTTATTCAGCTTAAATAGTCGTCAACTATTTGCGATTAACGTATTTAAAGTGAAAGAAGTCCTCAAAGTGCCAGTACTCACTCGCTTACCGGGCTCTCATCATCATATTACGGGTGTTGCGTCTTTACGTGGTGAATCGGTGCCTGTTATCGATTTACGCAGTGCCATTGGCTTTCCGCCATCTCGTGCGGAATCTCAAGAAAGTAACTTGATCATTACGGAATACAACCGAACCGTACAAGGTTTCTTGGTTGGGCAAGTTCGTAATATCGTGAACACGACATGGACAGAAATCCAGCCGCCGCCAAAGACAACAGGCCGTGCAAATTACCTAACCGCTATCACGCATATTCAAGAAGAAGAGCAGCACAAGATCGTCGAGATCATCGATGTTGAGAAAGTGTTGGCTGAGATCATTGATTACGATGTTTCGATCTCTGAAGGCGTCTTGGATGAACAATTAGCTCAGGAGATGATTGGGCGTAACGTGCTTATCGTTGATGACTCTTCAACGGCGCGTAACCAGATCAAAGGCACCTTGTCACAACTGGGTTTGAACATTATTGAGTGTTGTGATGGCTTAGAAGCACTGACCTTGCTTAAGGGCTGGTGTGATGAAGGCAAAGACATCAATCAAGAAATATTGTTGATGATCACCGATGCTGAAATGCCTGAAATGGACGGCTACAAGCTGACACACGAAGTACGTACTGACCCTAGAATGCATGACCTGTTTATTACGCTAAATACTTCATTAAGTGGAAGTTTTAATGAAGCTATGGTCGAGAAAGTAGGGTGTAACCGCTTTATTTCTAAGTTCCAGCCAGACCTCTTGGTTGAAGTGACTCAAGAGCGAATGCGTCAGATTTTATAATTAATGCTGCTGTACGGTTTGTTTTGAGTGACCTTATAGAAAACGTTTGCTAATATTCACGCAGCATATTTTTCTTAACGAAATATGCTCAACTACTAGCGTAACTTTTCACACACAATCTAAGGTAGTTCCTCTTAATGATATGGTTAACGTCTAAAGTCGTCATGACTTTGAGCTTATTACTGTATAGGGAATTTAAGAAAAGACGTACGGAAGCTGAAGTTGAGTCATAACTCAACAATGGAATTGAAGGGAAGCGGATGCTTCCCTTTTTCGTTTCTCTTTCTCTCGTTTCTTTAGCCAATGACCGATTGAGCACAGTTGGTACTTAGTTAATGAAAATCCCGAGATTTGGTTTTCAAGCCAACAATTTCATCGGTAATATCGATAAGTTTCCCCGCGATAACATGCACGACTTCTCCTTCTTTTTCTAATATCCCTTTTACTTTTAACGCCTTGGCTGAGAGGTAAGCCTGCTGTTGAGCGCGCGCGGTTGCTCCCCATACCACGACATTAATATTGCCAGTGCTATCTTCCAGCGTGACAAAGGTGACACCTGCCGCGGTGCCGGGAGATTGTTTTCCTGTGACTAATCCGACAACGGTGACCATAGATTTGTGTCTTTGTTGTATTAAATCTTTCATGTGCGTGAATCGACCTAATCGTCCCGCTTCTTCGAGCAAAGTGATTGGGTGTTTGTTCAATGAAATTCCGACACTGGTGAAGTCTTCGAGTAGATCTTGCATCTCATTGGGTTTGTGCAGTGCATGTTCGTCATGTCCTGCCCCAGCATCGTCATAGGTTTGACTAAACAGAGGTAAATCAGACGCCGAGTCCATGATCGCCCAGCGAGTCTGGAAACGGTCTCCAGAAACGTTATGTAGCGCATTGGCTGATGCCAGTAGCTCGATGTCTTTCTTATTCATCGATAACTGTTTCACCTGACTAGGGTGGCGATAACCGGATTGTGGGCGATTGGCGAGCACGCTTTGAATTCCATGCTCGCTGAATCCTTTGATTTGCCGCAGCCCTAAGCGAATCGCTAAACCATTCTGATGAGAGACAACCGTGTGGTCGTTTTGAGAAGCGTTCACACATACCGGAAGTATCACCACATTGTGTCGTTGTGCGTCTTGTACCAACTGTGAGGGGCTATAAAAGCCCATGGGTTGGCTATTCAACAGAGAAGCGTAGAAACATTCAGGGTAGTAGCACTTCAACCAAGCTGAGCAATACGCTAACACCGCAAACGAAGCCGAGTGGCTTTCAGGAAAACCGTACTCGCCAAAGCCGCATATCTGTTTAAATATCTGCTCAGCAAACTCTGTCTCATAGCCGCGCTTTTGCATACCCTCGATGAGTTTGTTTTTAAACTTAAAGACGTTGCCATTTTTCTTCCAAGCGGCCATCGCACGTCTGAGTTGATCTGCTTCACCACCTGTGAACCCTGCCGCTACCATCGCGAGTTTGATCACTTGCTCTTGGAATATCGGTACACCCAAGGTGCGCGACAGTACTGACTCCACGTCTTTAGATGGATAACTGATTGGCTCAGTGCCATCTCGACGCTTGAGAAACGGATGCACCATATCGCCCTGAATAGGACCTGGACGTACGATAGCGATTTGAATCACCAAGTCGTAATAAGTCTTCGGTTTAAGCCTTGGCAGCATGCTCATTTGCGCGCGAGACTCAATTTGGAATATCCCGACCGTGTCTGCTCGTTGAATCATGCCGTAAACCTGAGGATCGTCCTTAAGGCGAGTGATCTCTGCAATGGTCAGTGATCGCCCGTGAATACGTTTGATCAGGTCGAAACATTTACGAATCGCAGAGAGCATACCAAGCGCGAGCACATCAACTTTCAGCAGCCCCAAGGTTTCTAGATCGTCCTTATCCCATTGGATAATGGTTCGATTGTGCATCGCGGCATTCTCGACGGGAACCAGTTCATACAAAGGCCCAGAAGATATGACAAAGCCACCAACGTGTTGAGATAAGTGACGTGGGAAGCCGATGATCTCATTAACCAAATGGATAAATTGTTGCCCCTTCAATGAATCAGGTTGTAGCCCCAATTGAGTTAACTGAGCCTGCCAACCTAGGCTTTTGTCCCTGCGATTCGTGTTCTTAATGAAGTAGTCGAGCTGAGTTTCTTGTAGCCCCAATGCTTTACCGACATCTCTTACCGCACTTTTAAAGCGATAAGAGATGACCGTTGCGGCAAGTGCAGCCCGTTCTCTACCGTATTTTTGGTAGATGTATTGAATAACTTCTTCGCGGCGTTCATGTTCAAAATCGACATCAATATCAGGCGGCTCATCGCGCTCTTTACTGATGAAACGCTCAAACAGCACTGAGATCTGTCTTGGGTCGACAGAGGTGATTTCTAAGCAGTAACAGACCACGGAATTGGCCGCTGAACCTCGACCTTGGTAAAGAATGCCTTGGCTTTTGGCAAACATCACGATGTCATGAATGGTGAGAAAAAAGAAAGGGTAGTCAAGCTCGCCAATTAACCCCAATTCTTTCTCTATGATCTGTTGGATGTCGTTAGGTACACCTTGTGGGAAGCGAGTCTGTTTTCCCTTTTCGACCAACATGCGCAGATAACTCATGGGTGTTTCACCTTGAGGAATCAGCTCACTGGGATATTCGTATCGCAAGCTATCTAAATCAAATTCACACAACTCAGCGATGCGGTTGCTCTCTTCTAGCCACTCTGCTTTGAAGATATGAGAGAGCTTATTGATACTCCGTAAACAACGTTCTGCATTAGCGAGTAAGTGACTGCCCACTTCGGTAATGGGTTTTTGATATTTAATCGCAGTGAGTGAGTGCTGCAAGGGTAAGCGATTCGCATTGTGCATCAACACACCACCACAAGCTGTAATCGGCAGTTGGTAGTGTTGTGAAAGCTCAACGCAGTAATCTGTGTACTGCTGGTCGGTTTGTTTTAGGTGTCGTTGTAAGCCTATCCAAAGCCGACCTGAATGGTGCTGGGAGAGCCATTGTCCCCAGTGCGCGTCTTCATTTTTCTGTTGAGGAAGCCAAAGAATAAAGCAGTGCTTAGCCGACATGATATCCCACTCAGAGAGCTGATAATGTCCCTTGCTGCTACGACGTCTCGCGTTGGTAATTATACGGCACAGCTCGGCGTAGGCTTGTCTGTTTGGGCATATCAAGATCACTTGGCACTCTTCATTTAACCAAAACATGCTCCCGACAATTTGCTTGAGTGACAGTTTATGTTGCTTGATTGCAGAGTGAACCTTAACGATGCCCGCGACTGAGCACTCATCAGTAACCGCGAGTGCTTTGTAGCGTAAAAAGTCGGCCTGTAAAACAAGCTCTTCTGCGTGTGAGGCTCCCTCAAGGAAGGAGTAATTGCTTTGGCAAAATAGCTCTGAGTATTGCTGAGACATAACGTAATCTCACTTAATCATTGCGAGTGAACATGATTGAAAAGGGACGCTGAAATTGAATCAGTAGAACAGACTAGCTAAATAAGCCGTGCAAAAACCACTGTTTATCTGGCGTTCTAAATATCCAGAGCCACCGACCGTTTTCACTGTGAGCAATAAAGTAGTCACGAATGATCTTCTCTCCGTCCCACCAGCCAGACACAATGCGTTCAGGGCCTTGAGATAAGGTGACGCTTTCGGTTAAGACTTCGGGCTCTGGCAGTAAAATACTTGGCCTGAGTCGTTGTTGATTGACACTGAGAGTTGTGGCTTGTTGCTCGCTCTCTGGGGGCGTTTGCCTTTTTGCCACAGATTTACTCAGTGTTGGGAGCGAGTACTGATTGGCCTTTTCTGGCCTTGGATCATGCTGTATTTTCGGTGTTTGAATACAGGCTTGCCCAAGCTTTGCTTGCAACAGTGAGAGCAAATCTAACGCGGCAAGTGTTCCAGTATTACCATCAAAAAGATCATGGTAGGCCATTTGCGGTTCTCCATGACGAACCAAGCTGAGGGTCAGCCCTTGAACCGGTGCTGTTAGTTTTAGTGACTCTAAGGTGAGATGAGTCAGGTTCGCCCATTTTTCAGCAAGGTAATCACCTTGTGCCGAATAAAAAGAGACAGGGTGATCGTCTTTATCTCTGAGGTGCAAAGTCAACGTTAACTCGAAAGCCACTCGGTCGCGTAGCTTCAAAAAACATTCGAGTTGATTCAATAATTTCAGCAACGGCTTTTCGATAAATAGGATGTTTTCAATATCAAATAACAGCTCCAAATATTGCTGGAAATTCTCTGGTGGGTGATAGAAATCAATCGGGTGCTTGAACTGGCCGTTAAGGCGACCGACATAATTCACCAAGTCGATATCAAAGCGGCGTGCGACCTCTTGCAAAGGCAGCTCTAATAGGTCTTCAACGATATTGATACCGACACGGTTCAGGCGTTCTACTTGCTTGGTCGGTAGCTCACTGGAATTCAATGCTTGTTGATTGACCCTAGCTTTCATCTGCTCAATATTGTTTGTTGCTTGGTCGATTGCTTGCTTACCCAAAAGGATCGCAGCAAGCGGCGAATAACCCGTAGCGAAGCTGAACTGGATATTGAGCGTTTCTAAGTGGCTTTTGAGCTCATGCCAGTAGTTATCTAACCCGTCGTAAAGTGACAGCATGTTAGAGGCTTTAATCAGCAAACCATTAGGTGGCAATAACGCCATGTCGGAAGTGACTAGATACGCCCATTGAGCGATCTCTTTGAGCTTACTTTTCTCCAGTTCAATACTGTAAGGGTGGACGTGTAAGTTGTGGGACAGCGCCGCCGCAGACCCTAAGCCCATACCAAGTGAAATTCCTGATTGCAGCGCAGCTGGGTTCGCTTGTAGTACACGGTGATCTTTTTCATCCACGATGATAATAGGTTGTTCGAGCGAGTCTTCGATCGAACCCAATTCATTAGAGTTAAACAAGGTATCCAACTGCAGAGATGGAAAGTGCAGATAAAGCCACAACATACGCTAGCCTTGCTTCGCAATAGGAAAAGCTAGCACTGTGTTACCTGACAAAGTACGGTCTGAATTGTCTTCATAAACGACTTTCTCTGTGAGTAATGGCCAGTTGTGTGTCATGTCTAGAATAAAGCTGCCATACGACCAACTGCCTTTTCTTTTTGTTACCTCTACCTTCAGCCCTTGGGCGTGAGAAGACAGTTTCATGCTTAAGGAAACGGGCAGGGATAGTTGATTATGGCTGGTGGCTTTAAAGTGAAACTGCAGGCACTTACCGGTTTCACTGGCTGCTTGTAAGCGCTTGGTTTGGTGTATTTCTAGATCGGCTCCCCATAGCAATACAGAGTGACAAGCGCCGCTTTTGAGGCACTGCTCAGCTGCCCACAATGCATCGAGATCGCGTTGGGGCTGGATAACGAGAATATTCTCTAATTCAATGCCTTGGCTGATAAAAAACTCGGCACATATCTTCCCTGGCGGATTAATGAATATGGCCAGTTTTTGCGAGTTTTGTTGAGATAAATAGGGCGTCAGTAGGCGAAGCTCGCCGATCCCTTGTTGTGATTCAACCTCAATAACGCCGTGCGTCGGGAAGCCGCCCTCAAGCTGTTTATCCAGTTGAGGATAGCCTGTTGAAGTGGTGCTTCCTTGCGTTGTTGATTGTAACCCTTTCCAGATTAGCTGGCGGTCTTGTAAGTTTTTTATTAGTTCATGCATAATTAAACACCTGTATATTTATACAGTATATTTAACAATGAAAAAGATGCAAAGCAAAATGATGAAAATTAGCGGAAGTAAGTGTTAGTTGATTGATTTAGATACAAAAAAAGCCGCTATGGAAGCGACTTTTTATTATTGGTTAATGATATCAGTTACTTAGGTTGAGCATCGATACATTGGCCATTAATGTCTGTCACACTTGGGTTCATTAAGTGTAGGTACAGTGGGATGATGTCGAGTGGCGTTTTTAGCTTATTCGCATCTTCTCCTGGGTACGCTTTTGCACGCATGCGTGTTTGAGTGCCGCCCGGGTTGATTGCGTTAACACGGATGTTCGTGTCTTCAAGCTCGTCCGCTAGGATCTGCATCATACCTTCGGTAGCAAACTTAGAAATCGCGTAAGTGCCCCAGAATGCACGGCCAGAGTGACCAACCGTTGAAGAGGTAAATACGATGCGACCTGCTTCTGCTTTCTTAAGTGCAGGCAGTAATGCTTGAGTCATCAAGAACTCAGACTTCACATTGATCTGCATAACATCATCAAAGGTTTCTTCATCAATCTGCTCAAACGGACTCAGAGTGCCGAGAACACCTGCGTTATGAAGTAGGCCATCTAAACGACCGAACTGTGATTCAATGGTTTCAGCCATATCAATGTAGTTCTGCTTTGTCGCACCTTTTAAATCCAATGGGATAATCGCAGGTTGTGGGTAACCAGCGCTTTCGATTTCATCGTAAATGAATTCAAGGTTTTTAACATTGCGGCCTAACAGAATGACAGTTGCGCCATGTTGAGCGAAGCTTAGTGCTGCTTGGCGACCAATGCCAGCACCGGCACCTGTAACCAAAATTACTTTATCTTTGAGGGCATCTGTAGAGATTGGGTAATCCACTGTGCTTATCCTTCTTTCTTTTATTATGTTCGTCATTCCATTGATGTTTAATCACACAGATAACCGCAGGAATGATGAGAAATTCTTGGTAATCGTGACAAGATGGTTACAATACACTAATTCATACAATAGGGGATATGACATTGGAATTTTTGTTGGACTACGGCTTGTTTTTAGCCAAGATTGCGACCGTTGTAATCGCCATCATCGCAATTTTAGTGATTGCTAAATCTGTGGGTGGGAAATCAAGCGCGATTAAAGGTGAGCTGGAAATCACGAACCTATCTGAACACCACAAACAGACGATTGAACAATTAGAGCACCATCTACACGATGATGCTTTCATCAAAGCCCGTGATAAAGCAGAAAAGAAAGCGGAAAAAGAGAAAGTAAAATCACGCGGTAAAGAAGTGAAGAAAGCAGCGAAAGAGGGTGAGCTTGATAGCAAGCGTGAACCACACCTATTCGTTCTTGATTTTAACGGCAGCATTGATGCGAAAGAAGTGGCTTCATTACGTGAAGAGGTAACGGCGGTTCTGGCTGTGGCTCGTGAAGGTGATGAAGTATTGCTTAAACTTGAGTCTGGCGGTGGCATGGTTCACGGCTATGGTTTAGCGTCTTCTCAACTTGATCGTATCAAAGCGGCAGGTTTGCCTCTGACTATATCTGTAGACAAAGTCGCAGCAAGTGGCGGCTACATGATGGCATGTATCGCAGACAAAATTGTATCTGCACCGTTTGCTATTGTTGGTTCTATTGGTGTTATCGCTCAACTGCCAAACTTCAACAAACTGCTTAAAAAGCACGATATTGAATTCGAACAGCTAACGGCGGGTGAGTACAAACGCACGCTTACTATGTTTGGTGAGAACAGCGATAAAGCACGCGAGAAGTTTAAAGAAGAGCTAGAAGAGACACATGGTCTATTTAAAGACTTTATCCGTGACCATCGTCCTGCGTTAGATCTTGAAAAAGTAGCAACGGGTGAACACTGGTTTGGTACACAAGCACATGAACTTGGGCTGGTGGATGAGATCAGCACTTCTGATGACTTAGTCGTAGCGGCATGTAAGGACAAAACGGTTCTAGCAATTCACTACGTACAGAAGAAAAAGCTTTCAGACAAACTAGCGGGCGTGGCAGGTAAATCTGCAGACAGCGTGCTGATGAAGCTAATTGAACGTGGTCAAAAGCCGATTGTTTAAGCTTATTGAGTGTTCTAGTTTTAGGTTTAGTGCCTTACGTTCATTTGCAGACGTTTGAGCCTTAAAAAGAAAGCGCATAAGTCATCAGACTTATGCGCTTTTTTATTGCTCCACTTCCGAGCGGGTGACCACTATGTTGTAGGGGGAGCGGAGTTTTATACCAATCACTGACTTACTGTGATTGATATTAAATCTTGGCTCCATAATCATTACGTTTTGGACAAGTCGTCAGAATCTCTCTATGACCCGTATCTTTGAGCTCTTCCAAAATCACATCAAAGCCCCACAAGCGATAGAGATGCTTCATCACTTCGTCGTAGCCTTTATCAAGCGGGATGCGGTCATGAGGCACATATTGCAGTGTCATTGAGCGGTCACCACGTACATCGACATTAAACACCTGAATATTCGGTTCAAGGTTACTTAGGTTGTATTGCGCCGCAAGCTTCTCACGAATCAGGCGATAGCCCGGATCATCATGAATGGCACTCACCTCGATGGTGTTTTTACGGTCGTCGTCGAGTACAGAGAACAGCTTAAAGTCTCGAATGATTTTTGGAGAAAGGTATTGGCTGATAAAGCTTTCATCTTTGAAATTGTGCATCGCAAAGTGCACTGCTTCTAACCAGTCACTTCCTGCCAGATCTGGGAACCATTCTCGGTCTTCATCGGTTGGCTCTTCACAGATGCGTCGGATGTCTCTAAACATCGCAAAGCCAAGCGCATAAGGGTTTATTCCGCTGAAATAAGGGCTGTTGTAGGCAGGTTGTGCGACGACACTGGTATGGCTGTGTAGGAATTCTAAGATGAACTTATCACTCACCAAGCCTTCGTCGTAAAGGTGGTTAAGAATGGTGTAGTGCCAGAAGGTTGCCCAGCCTTCGTTCATCACTTGAGTTTGTTTCTGAGGGTAGAAGTATTGGCTCACCTTGCGAACGATGCGAACACACTCTCGTTGCCAAGGTTCAAGCAGTGGTGCGTTCTTCTCGATAAAGTAGAGAATGTTTTCTTGAGGCTCGCTAGGAAAGCGGATCTTGGTCTCTTCTTCCTTACTTTTATTCTGAGGAACGGTTCGCCACAGCTCATTCACTTGAGATTGCAGATAAGCTTCGCGTTCTTCTTGTCTTGCTGTCTCTTCTGCAATGGAAATCTTCTCAGGGCGTTTGTATCGGTCTACGCCGTAATTCATCAGTGCATGACAAGAATCAAGGAGCTGCTCGACCTCAGCGACGCCATATTTCTCTTCACAACCACTAATGTACTTCTTAGCGAACAACAAGTAATCGATGATGGAACTGGCATCGGTCCATGTTTGGAACAGGTAGTTGCCTTTAAAGAAAGAGTTGTGGCCGTAACAAGCGTGAGCCATTACCAGCGCCTGCATTGTGACTGTGTTCTCTTCCATCAGATAAGCGATACAAGGATCAGAGTTGATCACGATTTCGTACGCCAAGCCCATTTGGCCATGCTTGTAGTTTTGCTCGGTTTGAATGAATTTCTTACCAAATGACCAGTGGTTGTAATTGATAGGCATACCAATGCTCGAGTAGGCATCCATCATCTGTTCTGAAGTAATCACTTCAATCTGGTTTGGGTAAGTATCTAAACGGTAATGCTGCGCCACACGCTTAATTTCTACGTGGTATTTCTCCAAGAGGTTGAATGTCCAATCTGGACCATCAGGCAGCATCTTGTCGTTTTTCTTCTTTGCAGCTTTGTCTTTCTCTGCAACGTTTGATTTCGCTGTCATGGCAAACTCCCTTACGCTGTCTCTTTCTGGAACAGTTCTCTAAACACAGGAAAAATATCATCCACCGTTTTAATGTTTTTCATGGCGAAGTTGTCAAAGCTACTCTCGAGTTTTTCGTATTCGTGCCAAAGCGTTTGATGAGAGCGGCGTGTTATTTCGATGTAAGAGTAATATTGGCAAGTTGGCAGAAGCGTATTGACCAGTAACTCTTTACAACGAGGAGAGTCATCCGCCCAGTTATCGCCATCAGAGGCTTGTGCTGCATAGATGTTCCACTCATTCGCAGGGTAGCGGTCTGCGACAATTTCCTTCATCAGTTTCAATGCACTCGAAACAATGGTGCCACCTGTTTCTTGTGAGTAGAAAAACTCATGTTCGTCGACTTCTTTAGCCTGAGTATGGTGACGAATAAACACAACATCGACGTTTTCGTAGGTGCGGTTTAAGAACAGATACAGAAGGACATAAAAGCGCTTCGCAATATCTTTTGTAGCCTGATCCATTGAGCCGGACACATCCATTAGACAGAACATCACGGCTTGGCTAGATGGAATAGGGCGCTTCTCATAGTTTTTAAAACGTAAGTCGAAGGTGTCAATGAACGGCACGCTTTCAATCTTTTTACGTAACTCGGCAATCTCTTCTTTGAGGCGACCCTCTTCAAAAGGTTGCGCCGGCTCCGTCATTTTAACTTGGTCAAGCTGCTCCATCAGAAGGTTAAGCTCGCGCTTTTTACCTGCTGTCATCGCGGTTCTACGAGCCAGAGATTGCTGTAGTGAACGAACGATAGCGATGTTGGATGGAATCCCCGCGCTTTGGTAACCAGAGCGGTGAGTTTTCCATTCGGTGATTTTGTTGACCTGATTTTTCTCTAGATTAGGTAGAGCTAAATCTTCAAAGAGAATATCAAGATACTCATCTTTTGAAATTTGGAAGGTAAATTCATCTTGGCCTTCGCCATCAGGGCTTGCGTCGCCTTGGCCTGAGCCACCACCTTGACCGCCACCTTTAGGGCGTTCGATTTTATCGCCAGTGATGAACTGATCATTACCTGGGTGAACGCGCTCTCTTACGCCGCCTTGACCTTGGTGAAAGTTCGGCTCTTTGATGTCTTTATGGGGAATAGTGACGTCTTCACCCGTTTCAGTATTGGTGATTGAGCGTCGGTTGACTGCATCGGCCACAGATTCTTTGATTTGCTCTTTATGGCGTCGTAAGAAACGCTGTCTATTCACAGCACTCTTATTTTTGCCATTGAGCCTCCGATCGATAAATTGTGCCATAAGAACTCCCTCTCAGCTGATGTAGCGATCCTACTTTTTATTCGGGTATAAGAGTTATTGGTTTATACGAGCTGCTCAGTTGAGCAGCTCAATACCGTTTAGTTATGAGGATTTACGAACTCTTAGGTACCATTCAGATAGCAGTCTCACTTGTTTCTCGGTGTAGCCTTTTTCCATCATACGAGCAACGAAGTCGTCATGTTTTTTCTGATCATCCGTTGAGGTCTTAGCATTGAACGAAATAACAGGAAGCAGCTCTTCTGTGTTAGAGAACATTTTCTTCTCAATTACAGTGCGCAGTTTCTCGTAGCTCGTCCACACTGGGTTTTGACCGTTGTTGTTGGCTTTGGCACGAAGCACAAAGTTCACAATCTCATTTCGGAAGTCTTTAGGGTTACTGATACCGGCGGTCTTCTCGATTTTCTCTAGTTCACCATTCAGAGAGGCACGGTCAAATAGTTGGCCTGTTTCTGGATCGCGGTACTCTTGGTCTTGAATCCAGAAGTCTGCGTAGGTGACATAGCGGTCGAAGATATTCTGACCGTACTCAGAGTAAGACTCTAGGTAAGCGGTTTGAATCTCTTTACCGATGAACTCTACGTAGCGTGGTACTAGGTATCCTTTCAAGAATTCTAGATACTTCTCTGCGGTCTCTTGAGGGAACTGCTCACGTTCGATTTGCTGTTCAATAACGTAGAACAGGTGCACTGGGTTTGCGGCCACTTCGGCTTGGTCAAAGTTAAAGACACGAGACAGGATCTTAAAGGCGAAACGCGTTGATAGCCCAGACATGCCTTCGTCAACGCCAGCATAATCTCGGTATTCTTGGTAGCTCTTCGCTTTTGGATCGGTGTCTTTTAGAGTCTCACCATCGTAAACACGCATTTTTGAGAACAGAGAGGAGTTTTCAGGCTCTTTCAGTCTCGATAGGATGCTGAATTGCGACAGCAGATCGAGTGTGCTTGGTGAACAAGGGGCTTTGGATAGCTCACTGTGTTCAAGCAGTTTCTGGTAGATCTTAACTTCTTCAGAGACGCGCAGACAGTAAGGGACTTTTACAATATACACACGGTCTAGGAATGCTTCGTTGTTTTTGTTGTTACGGAAGGTCTGCCACTCGGATTCGTTCGAGTGAGCGAGAATCATACCGTCAAATGGCAGTGCTGAAAGCCCTTCGGTACCGTTGAAGTTACCTTCTTGTGTTGCCGTTAGTAGAGGATGCAATACCTTGATTGGCGCCTTGAACATCTCCACGAATTCCATTACACCTTGGTTGGCTTTACATAGCGCACCAGAGTAGCTGTAGGCATCAGGATCATCTTGAGAGAAGTGTTCAAGTTTACGAATATCAACTTTACCAACCAGAGACGAGATATCTTGGTTGTTTTCATCACCTGGCTCTGTTTTCGCGATCGCAACTTGATCGAGAATAGAAGGGCGCAGTTTGATGACTTTGAATTTGGAAATATCACCGCCAAAATCGTGCAGACGTTTTGCTGCCCACGGAGACATAATTGAGCGAAGATAGCGTTTCTCAATGCCATATTCATTCTTCAATAAGTCGCCGTCTTCGTTAACATCGAATAGACAGAATGGGTGATCGTTTACTGGGCTTCGTTCACCGTCAGCAGACAATACATAGATTGGTAGTTTCTGCATCAGGGCTTTGAGTTTTTCGGCGAGAGAAGATTTACCACCGCCCACAGGGCCAAGTAGGTAAAGGATTTGTTTACGTTCTTCTAAACCTTGCGCAGCATGTTTTAAGTAAGAAACAATCTGTTCAATCGCATCTTCCATACCGTAGAAATCTTTAAATTCGCTGTAGCGTGAGATGACACGGTTCGAGAAAATACGACTCAGATGAGGGTCTTGAGCGGTGTCAATGACCTCCGGTTCGCCAATGGCTAGTAATAAGCGCTCGGCAGCATTAGCGTAAGCACTTTTATCGTCTTTACACAGCCCTAAGAACTCTTGCAATGTCAGCTCTTCTTCCTTGGCTGCTTCATAACGTGATTGATAGTGGTCAAAAATACTCATAGTCACATTCCCCTTGTTAACCAGTCAAAACTGACGAGCGATTGAAAAATAGGCTCTCCCTACATTTTAAGGTTAGACCCGCTTCCACAATTTTGCTTAACAATTATGTATTTATTTACAATTTTGCGTGTGAAAAACGTGGCGAGCACAATACGCAACTTGAGGCGCGTAGAATCAAATTATTTTACATTCGAGGGGATCTGGCCGTTTGTTTTGAGATTTTAGGTCGCTTAATAATACTCACAATGGATTTATGTGCATTAGATGTATAACTGAGCTCTATTGATTTTTCGGAATGAAGTGCCATATAATGCGCGGCGTTATCAAAAATTGCTCAATAAATAGGTAGATGTAGTGAAGAATAATGGGTTAAAAATAGTGGCTATCAGTGCTGCGTTACTGGCTTCAACAACAGCACATGCAAGAATCTCGCAGTGGTCATTGGGTGTTGCCGCCTCTTATTCTCCTGCTGTCTATAAAGATACACCATCAAACCGTGCCGTGATCCCTATGGTTGGTTATGAAGGCGAGCACTTCTTTATGCGTGGTTTCAGCGCTGGTTATCGTTTATTACCAGCAGGCTCACCGCAAAACATCGTATTTCGAGCGGTTTATGATTCAAGAACATTAAAGCCTGGTGATTCCGATAACGTCGATATTCAAAAGTTGGATGAACGTGATGCCTCGATATTGGGCGGTATCAGCTATCAAGTGATCACTTTGGTGGGCATGTTTGAAGCGACTGCGGGTTCGGATTTAGGCTTTAAGCACAACGGCATCTATGCGGAAGCGGCATGGCGTCTACCTATTCGTCGTAATGGCTGGGCAATTACCCCGTCTATTGGTTACGCCTACAACAGCGAGCGTTTGAACAATCATTTATATGGTGTGAGTTCAGCTGAAGCGGCAAGAACTAACTTAAATGAATTCGACGCAGACTGGGATGGTCAGTACTTTATTGGTTTAGGTGGCTATCTGCATGTTACGCCAAATGTCCGAGTAACTGGTGGTGTTCGTTATACCAACCTTGAAGGAGATATCGAGAATAGCCCAATACTTGAAAGTGGCATCAACATGGCCGCAAACGTCGGTGTGGCTTACGTTTTCTAGTTTCTTTGGTTTTTCTCTTTGTGTGCGAACATTAAAAAAGGGTTACTCATGATGAGTAACCCTTTTTATTTATGCGAAGTACAGGCTGATTATTACAAGAATCAAAGCAAAGAAAGGCATTGCATGGCTAGATTTAGCACTCATCAGCTCAATTAATGTAAAACCTTTCTGCTTCATATCTTAGAAAGTGAAACCAGCTTGTAGACCTAGAGTGGCATCACTGCCTAAGTTCATGCTGCCTGAGCTGAAGTCGTACCAATCGAAACCGACACGTGCCATAAACTTCGAGTTATCAAACATTGGTTGCGCTGACTTAAATTCAGCACCGATGCCGTAAGTTGCGCCCCACTTGCTATCTGAATACTTGTGAGTGTCTGATTCGTCTGCATTAGCCCATGTTGATTTAGAATTAAAGTTTGAGTAAGCAACACCAACCTTACCGTAGATAGCAAAAGAGTCATCGAAGCTATATTTATACATTGGCGCTAGAGACATTTTGAAGTGTTGGTAATCGCCCTTGTACTTAGTTAGGTCGCCGTTTACGTCTGAAATAACATCGCTGCTGTCTGAGTCGATGTAATTCATAGTTGATTCTAGATAAAAGTTTGTATCAAGAATTTGTGAACCAACAGTGAATTGTGCGCCTGTATCGTCTTCGTTAATGCCAACGCCACCAAGCACGTACATTTCGTTAGCTGCGAAAGCTGAAGTAGACATAATAGCTAGTGATGCAAGGATGAATTTTCTCATTTTGTTTATCGCTCTGGTTAATAAATTTCGGGGAGAATTCTAGCTATCTTATTTAAAATAAAAAACACCGTTCAAAATCGAACGATGGTTTTTAATTTGTATTAAAGGTTTCGAAGTGGGATTAACAAAGATGAATGACCTAATTGGTTGTAAATACTAGGTTTGTGTTCGTTGGTTAATGGGCGATATCAGAGAAATTAATTGGAAATGGTTCAATATTTAATATCTTATCTTTATGATTCATTCGCGTTTTCTGTATCTGAAGTACACTTTTTATCCACATCGCTTCATAAGTCCCGTTTTCTGTTTGTGAATATTCACTATCTACATACATGTGACGTCAAATGTCGGTACTGCTTACGTTTTCTAATTGCTTTGGTTTTTCTCTTTGTGTGCGAACATTAAAAAAGGGTTACTCATGATGAGTAACCCTTTTTCTTGAAACTTTTTAAAAAGTTATCGCTGATCTATTAACGTATTAAGCGCTAAAGATTTGAGATAGCTCTGTCGCACATAGGTGGTACTGACGAGGACAGTTGCGCCATGTTGTTAGCATGCGACGGTACTTCTCTAGCATTGGCATTTGGCTATTGAAGTGGTGATCGGCTTTGTCGAATTGAGGGTAAAGACCTTCAGAATCAACAAGGAAACGCACGTAGTGTACGATCTGTGCTTCAGAAGCGATATCAAAACCTAAGAACTGCAGGCGACGTTGGTCTACTTCAGCACGTTCTTGTTCTGCAAGCATTTTGTTCGACTCTTGCATCGCATGGTACATCTCCATGATGTCGATAATTTCGCGACATTCTGCTTCAGTCAAACAACCAAACTCTTTGTTAAGCTCACGCATTTGGAGTTCGTAACCACGCTCTACAATCGTTTGTAGACGTTGGTATTTAGCGGAGTTCTCAGGATCCATTTGAGACATTAGGTAGTATTGATTTGATAGAATTAGACGCTGAGCATTGGTCATTTCCATGGGAGGAGCCTCACTAAAAAACTAAATGTTGTATTCTTTTGTTGCAGTAAGAGTAACAGCATTCCTACGAGTGGAAACATGATCTCAACACGGATTTAATATGATTTTTTGAATTGATAAACAAAAGTTGTAAAGAAAAGTGAAAGGATTGTTTAAGCCATAAAAGAAAACGCCCCAATCGAAATTGAGGCGTTTGAAAACACGATGAACGTAAGCCTAGATTAGTATTTTACGTTTGAATGGTACTGGCTAAGAACCGCAACAATCTCGTCCATTTTCTCTTTGCTTGGCGGGTTTGTACCTTCAAGAGGGTAATCAAAACCAAGCGCTTCCCACTTATGTGCACCAAGTTTATGGTATGGAAGCAGTTCTACTTTCTCGATGTTGTCCATGTCTTTGATGAATTCACCAAGCAGATGAGCATCTTCAGGCGTATCTGTGTAGCCAGGGACAATCACATAACGAATCCACGTCTTCTTACCGATTTTGTGTAGGTAGCGTGCGAAATCAAGAGTACGTCTGTTTGATACACCAATGAAATCGTGGTGAATCTCATCTCGCATGTGCTTAAGATCGAGCATTACTAGATCAGAGGCTTCTAGTACTTCGTCAACCACTTCAGTGTGCTTACGAATGTAGCCATTAGTATCAAGGCAAGTGTGGATGCCTTCAGCTTGAGCTGCGCGGAAAAAGTCACGAACAAACTCAGGTTGTAGCATCGCTTCACCACCAGAACAGGTGATACCACCGCCCGATGCTTTCATGAAATGACGGTATGATTTTGCTTCGTTGATGATCTCTTCGACCGTTACTTCCTTTCCGTCATGAAGATCCCATGTATCACGGTTATGACAGTACATACAACGCATTAAGCAGCCTTGAAGAAACACAATAAAGCGGATACCAGGGCCATCGACAGTACCACAAGATTCGAATGAGTGAATGCGACCAGTTGTAGACATGAGCTATTCTCGTAGAGGAATTTATACCATTTATTTTATTACAAAAACGGTACATAAAATAGGGTCAAATGGTAACGAGACCTTTAAAAATAAAGGCAACCACTTGTGAAGATGATTGCCTTTATTAAACTTGAAAAGTAAAGGACGAAAGCCCTTACTGGTGGCTAGAAGAAAGCAAACATTGTGATACCGCCAGTGGTGTACACTGACTCTTTTGCTTCTTCGTAATCCGGTGTTTTTGCTGTTAATGCGAAAGAGGCACCAACGTATTGGTTATACCAAGCGACACCAAGCACAGCAGTCGCTTGAATGTTCTCTAAAGTCACATCGTATATAGCAGGGTCTTCGTTGTTTTTATTAGCGTACTCATCAACACCTGAGCGATCGCCTTCGATAGTCAGGTCGTTGAATCGGTAGCGACCTTCAAGGCCTGCATAGGTAAACCAACCAGTGTTTGATGCGCCGATCATGCCCGGTTTGAATGGGTTTTCTGTGGTGATGTTAGCTGCACCAAAGTTACCGCCTAAGTCCGTACCCCAACGGAACATGAAGCCCGTTGAAATGTCACTTCTAAAGTTACCGACGTTGATTTCAGAAACGTTAGAGATTTCGTAGTCAGTATTCGCAAGAGCTTGATTACGCATTAGGTTGAAATGGCTTAGGTAACCAACGCTTCCCGCCCACTCATCATCGACTTGGTATTCCCAACCCATCGGTTCATCCGACTTAGTGATCGAGTGAACCAGCTTCTGAGCGTCTTCTGAAAGTGCACGTTCGCCCGTAGTACCAAACGTGATATTAAAACGCTGGGCTTGCTGTGGGTTTAAGCTGATGTAGTTGAATTCAGTGTGTAGGTAACCTGCGTATGGGCGATCATTAGCCGATGGCGTTTCTAACTCAATGTCAGAAGGCGTATACATCTTGTGGCCAATGGTGATTTCCCACTTATCTAGAGAGCTTGCGCCCCAGTAAGAAAGGCTCAGTGGTTTTGCCCAGTTGTATGGCGTAATACTTGATGATGTGTAACCCAGAAATAAGCCGTTGGTATAGTCTTGGTCGACACCAAAAATACCATCATTATCTAAAGCAAAAGTCAGCGTAGAACGCTCAGAGGCTAAAGATGAGAAAGAGAGAAGAATCAGGGGTAAACAACGCAGGTATTTCATGGAGCAGTTACTCTTAAATTATGAACCGCGATATTACCGTAATTTGACAGAATTTGTGGAAAAAAAGTGAATGGCAGGGTGCTTTTTTGCTCAACCTAACATTTCGCGGGATAGGTGAGTGTAGTGCGATTTATTTCAGATATAAAAAAGCCCCGCACATTGGCGAGGCTAATATTATTTACTGTCTATTGAGCGTGAGCTTATAGAGACTCAGTAAATGTACGTGCGATTACGTCAGCTTGTTGCTCTGCAGTTAGAGAGTTAAAGCGAACAGCGTAACCAGATACACGGATTGTTAGCTGAGGGTATTTCTCAGGGTGCTTAACTGCGTCTTCAAGAGTTTCGCGGTTAAGAACGTTAACGTTAAGGTGTTGACCACCTTCAATGCCAGCTTCGTGGTGGAAGTAACCATCCATTAGGCCTGCAAGGTTAGCACGTTGGCTGTCTTGTTCTTTACCTAGTGCGTTTGGCACGATAGAGAACGTGTAAGAGATACCATCTTGTGCGTCAGCGAACGGTAGTTTACCTACAGACGTTAGTGAAGCTACAGCGCCTTTCTCATCACGACCGTGCATTGGGTTTGCACCAGGAGCGAAAGGAGCGCCAGCACGACGACCGTCTGGAGTGTTACCTGTTTTCTTACCGTAAACCACGTTAGACGTGATAGTAAGAACTGACTGTGTAGGGATAGAGTTACGGTAAGTCTTAAGCTTACGGATCTTGTTCATGAACGTAGAAACTAGTTCACAAGCAATATCATCTACACGAGAGTCGTTGTTACCGTATTTAGGGTAATCGCCTTCGATTTCGAAGTCAGTTGCAATGCCATCTTCGTCGCGGATTGGTTTAACAGTCGCGAACTTGATTGCAGACAGTGAGTCAGCTGCAACAGATAGACCAGCAATACCACAAGCCATTGTACGACGAACGTCACGGTCATGAAGAGCCATTAGAGACGCTTCGTAGCTGTACTTGTCGTGCATGTAGTGAATGCTGTTTAGTGCAGTCACGTATTGCTTAGCTAGCCAGTCCATGAAGTGATCTAGACGGTCCATTACTTTATCGTAATCAAGAACAGCGTCAGTCATTGGCGCTTCTTTAGGACCAACTTGCATCTTAAGTTTTTCGTCCACACCGCCGTTGATTGCGTAAAGCATTGTTTTCGCAAGGTTAGCACGAGCACCGAAGAACTGCATTTGCTTACCAACGATCATTGGAGATACACAACAAGCGATAGCGTAATCATCAGACTCAAGGTCAGGACGCATTAGGTCATCATTTTCGTACTGGATAGAAGAAGTATCGATAGATACCTTCGCACAGAAACGTTTGAAGCCGTCAGGTAGTTGCTCAGACCAAAGAACAGTGATGTTTGGCTCTGGAGAAGGACCCATAGTGTATAGAGAGTTTAGGAAACGGAAGTTCGAACGCGTTACTAGCGTACGACCGTCGATACCCATACCACCCATAGACTCTGTTGCCCAGATTGGGTCGCCAGAGAATAGCTCATCGTACTCAGGAGTACGTAGGAAACGAACCATACGCAGCTTCATTACGAAGTGGTCGATCATTTCTTGTGCTTGGTCTTCTGTGATTTTACCAGCAGCGATATCACGCTCGATGTAGATGTCTAGGAAAGTCGAAGTACGACCTAGAGACATTGCAGCACCGTTTTGAGATTTAACAGCAGCTAGGTAGCCGAAGTAAGTCCACTGGATAGCTTCTTGAGCAGTTTGAGCTGGCTCAGAGATATCGAAACCGTATTTCTCAGCCATTTGCTTGATTTGACCTAGAGCACGATGTTGCTCAGAGATCTCTTCACGCAATTGCATTGTTGCAGAAAGATCTTCGCCGTTCTCGAAACGCTCTTGTAGAGAAGCGAATTGAGTAGCTTTGTCTTTCATTAGGAAATCAATACCGTAAAGTGCAACACGACGGTAGTCACCAATGATACGACCACGGCCGTAAGCATCAGGAAGACCAGTCAGAACACCAGACTTACGACATTTTAGGATATCAGGAGTGTAGATATCGAAAACGCCAGCATTGTGTGTTTTGCGGTATTCTGAGTAGATTTTTGAAACCATTGGGTCAAGAGTTTCACCGTATGCTTTACAAGAACCTTCAACCATACGTACACCACCGTTAGGGATGATTGCACGTTTTAGTGGTTTCTCAGTTTGTAGACCAACGATAGTCTCAAGATCTTTCTCAATGTAACCTGCATCGTGAGCAGTAATGGTAGAGATAACAGAAGTATCGAAATCTACAGGTGCTTTAGTTGCGTTTTCCTGTTTGATACCTTCCATTACCGAAGACCAAAGCTTGTTAGTTGCTTCAGTACCCTCAGAAACTAGGAAAGACTCGTCGCCTTCATACGGCGTGTAGTTCTTTTGAATGAAATCACGAACGTTTACTTCGCTTTGCCACTCACCTGCAGCAAAATCTTCCCAAGCTTTAGCAAATTGCTCTGCCATGACATACCTACCTTTTTAGTAGAAAAAATACGTACATTAACACTGTTGAGCCAGCGCCCCTCGTAAGGGTAGTACACTCTTATTAATAACAATATATATGAGCATATAAGCGTCATATGGTTATATATATTGTCACTACCTTTTATATGTTGTCTTTACTCTATGTATTCAAGACTACGCTAAAAAATTTCTGCAAACCTTAAACTAAATCAATAAATTCCAAAAAAAGTTGAAAAAATTTGAGTGGCAGGGGTTGCCACCCAAACTTTTTTTTAATCCTATTACTACTTTTGTGTAGTAAGGACCATTATAGCCAAGCTTTTAGGCCATATTGACTTTCTAGCATACCAACTGCAAGCATTGCTACTAGACAGATAACTAAAACACCAACTGGGATAACAATCTTGTCTACAAATGATAGACGCTTAGCACGCTCTTTATCACCAATTAGACCGTTGTTATCTAGAAGCATAGTCAATGCCCATGCTAGTACTGGGTTAACAACCGCTGAACCGAAGATACAGATACCAGCCGCTTGAGAATCTTTAGAATCCTTAACCATTTGCATACCCGCTTCAAGTAGAGGTAGAGATACACCTACAAGTAACGCAACACGCATCACTGGTGGCCATACTGCTACGTCCATTGGGAAACCAAGAATCGCAACAATAATACATAGAGAACCAAGCAAGATTGCGCCGCCAGGAATTGGACGTTTCGCGATTGCTGCTGGGATCATGTACGTACCCCAAGAAGATGTGATGTTACCACCACCAACCGCTGTACCCACCATTTGACGAACAGAACACATAGTCATTGTGTCATCTACATCCATTAGTACTTTTTCAGAACGTTTAGGGTAGTTAAGTTCTTGGAAGATACGGTGACCTAGGAAGTCAGGTGACCACATTGCTACAGCAAGGATTGCAAATGGTAGAGATGCAATGAAGTGTTCAACGTTTGGCAAGCCAAGCATCCAACCTTCAGAAGTAGAACCCCACCAGTAAACTGGGTTTAGGTTTGGAATACCCATTTCAGTTTCGAATACGATGTCGAAGCCAGCACCTAATACTAATGCAATAGCAAGGCCTGTGAATGCACACACTGGGATAGCTAACCAACGCTTGTTCACTTTTGCTAGGAAAGCGTAGATAGCAATAGTAATAGCAAGAACGATTAAACCAACGTAACCCATGCTGCCCGCTTCAACAGTAGAAGATTGAAGACCAACCGCCCATTCTTGAATCGAGTTGATTTGGCTCATGGTACCCGTTAGGCCTAAGAAGATAAGCAAGCCCCCCGCGGTACCTTCCGAAGTAAGGTTAACCAGCTTGGAGCCGCCTTTTAGGAAACTTAGGATTAGACCGAAGATACCGATAAGGATTGCCAATGCAAGAGGGTGAGCACCAGCGAGAGCGATGGTACCAATAAGAGGAATCATTGGGCCGTGGTTACCGGCAAGGTTTGCTTTAGGGTTAAAGAAACCAGAAGCAAGGATACAGAACAGCAGTGCAGGGATAAGCATTTCTACACGAGCGACTTCAATCGCAAACTCTTTACCAAGGTTTACGTGATCCCAAGCTTGAGTTAGGCCATCAGCCCAAGACATCATTACTGCAGAGTACATCGCGATGATACCAATGGTACCAGCAAGTGCAGGAACAAGGTCTTCAAGTTCAAAGCGGAAGTCACGACCTGGAAGGTTTAGACCGAAGCGGCGAGGCTTCATGATTTGAAGCTCGTGATCTAGATAATCTGAGCGGCTCTCAAATTCAGAAGCAGGGCGGTGTAGCTCTTTATAGCTTTTCTCTTCTACTTCAGAGTTCGCATTGTTCACAACGTCTGACATAGATTCCTCATATTTTATGTTAGTAATTCTAAAATTGAATTCTATAAGTTCGCGTAATTGCGTTATTTCTTAGTTATAACTCATTAACATTATGTTGCACGGTTTTGATGTGCTTTATGCAGCTAAGTTAAAAGAAATGTTTGGCATTTTTAATGCCTTATTCTTTGCTGAGGAGTCTAACAAGCTTACCCTTTAGGGTGATTGATCTTGATCACTTTATGAGTGTATGTGAAAGAAAGCTACAAAACGCAGCGATTCATTAACTTCCCATTGATGAATTGTGTAATTTATTTTCACAAGCTGACGTTTTCGTATTCTAGTCACAGTTCTCACAGTGATTTATACAATATTGTAATGGTTGGCTTACTTTTTGCTTTATTCTAATAAGATAATTAATTCTGGCGAGCTGTTGCCACAAACTAGGACAAAATAGATGAAAAAGACACAAATGTTGCCACTAGCGGCAATTATTTCAGGATTACTTGTTGGTTGTGGCGGCAGCGGTGGTGGTGGCGGCGGTGGCGGTGCATCGAAAACAACATTTACGTTTGACTTTGCTATTCCTGCGACACTGTTTGAGAGCGAAGCTAACGCACAAAATTGTACCGTTTATGATCGAGATACTGATTTGAATGGTGACGCCACCGTTCTAACTTACAGTCAAGCGTCAACAGCTCAGGTCACTAATAACGTAATTGGTTACTATTCTGATGCTGATGGCAAAATAGTTGGAGAAGTTATTAAGCCAACTAGTGATAACTTCCAATTTGTTTTAGAAGACATCCCTGAAGGTGGTTACATCACTGTTCAAGCGCTAGAGTTCAATGGTCGAGAAGTCCGTGTAAATTCATTCTCTCGCGAGTTTTTGGAAGACAAAGAGCTGCGCAATGTTACTTTTGCTCTGAACCGTGAGTCATTGAATAAGTGCTTTACTGGAAGTAACGAATCGGACAAAACGTTCAAAAATCTTTCATACCGAAACGCAGTATCTGGTGGTGGTGACTACCACTATGTTTCACAAAAAGATGTTTTAGTATCTTCGAACAATAGTATGACTTCAGATGAAGAGCTGTTGGGCTTAACTGGAGAACCTACGGTTTTATTCCAATATCAACCTGATTTGGAGAACGAATCGTTACATCAATATGGAATTGGTTCTTGGGGCACTAGTGACATCGAATTAGTTACGACAGATGTTGTTTCTAGTATTTACTCATCGTCTGGCTACAATTATGACTCCTTGAATATTGGTTTTGTAGCAAACGACTATTTGTACGATGCCTTAGAGCTAGGTAATTCCGTTGATGAATACCGTCGACCTAGCGAAGCTAAACAAGAAGAATGGGTTTACTTAGCTGTTGCAGAGAATGCGACAAATGGTTGGGACTCACTACTGACTGGTACTATTGATTCAAGCTGGGATATTGATGCGGACCCTAGTGCACTTCTAAATATCAATAACTTGCCGAATTCAAAACCTAGCGTTATATCTCAGAGCGGACGAGAGTCAGTGATTGATATTGATATGGGGCTTACTAGCTCTACAGAAGGTTTTGCTCGCACTGCTTACTTTGCTGCCTCCGGTGATTACAAAGTGACTCACCGTATTTTTACTAGAAGTAATAGTGATTATGTTGTGGTACCTGAACTGGATTATTACAATTTCCCTTCTTCAGTAATAAATGGCTTAAAGGTATCAGAAACGGATAACTTTAACCGATCTGCTATCATTCTTGATGAGAACAGTGATATCGACTCTGAAATGTTTATGAGTTTCTTCTCTAACGGTGAATCTTCTGAGCCAGAACTCGAAGCCGACCTTGATGGCATTCTTACTTCTGAAAAAGATGGAATGGAAAGTGAAGTAACATTACGAACTTCGAAATCTCTTGTTGTAAAGCGTTTTAATTAATACCACGTACAGCAAGATTTAATTAACACTTTTGTATCTTAACTAGCCCCTCACTTGAGGGGCTTTTTCATGTCAATTATTCAGTATTTAAAGAATATCTTGCTGTAAAGTGCATATTCATCTGATTGTTGTATCTATCTATCCCAATTATTCAGGTTAATAATTTGTTGCAACTTCTCTTGTGTGGTGCTAGTTTGTATCGCATGAAAAGGTCGGAGTACCTTGCATTTTCACAAACTTGGGAGAGAAAGCGCATGAAAGATGTACCAGCGCTGGACATAAAGGATCTACACAAAACGTTTGGTCAAAATGAAGTTTTAAAGGGAATTTCACTTTCTGCGCATAAAGGCGATGTAGTATCGATTATCGGATCTTCAGGGTCGGGTAAGAGTACTTTCCTTAGATGTATCAATCTTTTAGAGACACCTACCGCAGGCGAGATTTGGGTTAATGGCGAATTAATTCAAATGAAAAACAACCGCCAAGGTGTTTCTGTTCCTGCCAATGAAAAACAAGTACAGCGAATCCGTTCTCGTCTGGCAATGGTTTTTCAGGGTTTCAATCTGTGGTCTCACCTGACCGTTCTCGAAAATGTTATCGAAGCGCCTGTTCACGTCTTAGGCGTACCTAAAGCACAAGCGATTGAAAATGCAGAGCTACTACTGAAGAAAGTCGGCCTGTATGAGCGTAAAGATTACTACCCGGGTCATTTGTCTGGCGGCCAACAACAGCGTGCTGCTATTGCGCGAGCGCTAGCGGTTGATCCTGAAGTTATGCTGTTTGATGAACCTACATCGGCATTAGACCCTGAGTTAGTAGGCGAAGTGCTTGGTGTAATGCGCGATCTAGCAGAAGAGGGAAGAACCATGCTTGTGGTAACTCACGAAATGGCTTTTGCTCGTGACGTATCTAACCATGTGATGTTTTTGCATCAAGGTCTAGTGGAAGAACAGGGCGATCCAGCTAAACTGTTTACGGAACCTGAATCTGAGCGTTTACAACAATTTATCTCATCGATTTACTAATCAGAATTGAAATGCCGTTGCCAAGGTAAACTGCGACGGTGTGAACAATAAAACACAACAAGTAAGTTAATAAGTAACAACAAACACAATATTAAAACTAGCAAAACATAAAAACCTAAATCACAGGAGTAGGGATATGAAAAAGTGGTTATTAGTCGCGGCACTTGCTGCAACTGCTGCAACGGGCGTAGCTCAAGCAAAAGAATGGAAAACAGTACGTTTCGGTATTGAAGGTGCTTACCCTCCATTTAGCTGGACAGAAGCTGACGGTTCACTGAAAGGCTTCGATGTCGATATGGCTAACGCGCTTTGTACTGAAATGCAGGTGCAGTGTAAGATCGTTGCACAAGATTGGGATGGTATTATTCCTTCTCTACTTGCTCGTAAATATGATGCGATCATTGCGGCAATGTCTATCACGGAAGAGCGTAAGAAAAAGATCGACTTCACTGGTAAATACGCACTTATCCCAAACAATTTCATCGCTAAGAAAGGTGCTGACCTTAACTTTGATGACCTAAGTGGTAAAAAGATTGCCGTTCAACGTGCAACAACGCACGATAAGTACCTAACAGACAACTACGGTGACACAGTAGAAATCGTTCGTTACGGTTCATTCGATGAAGCTTACCTTGATCTAGCTAACGGTCGTGTTGCTGCGGTACTGGGTGATGCATCTGCTCTAGAAGAAGGCGTACTAAACAAAGCTGGTGGTGAAGACTACGAGTTTGTTGGTCCATCACTAACCGATCCTAAGTGGTTCGGTGAAGGTTTTGGTATTGCTCTACGTAAGCAAGACAAAGATCTGACTAAGCAATTAGATGCTGCAATCCTTTCATTACGTGAAAAAGGCATCTACCAAGAGATCGCTGCTAAATACTTCAACTACGACGTATACGGTGAGTAATCTCTAGCATCACTTCTTAAGGGAGAGGTTCTCCTCTCCCTGTCTTACCAACTTTTTCGCAGTTCTGTTGGAATTCATTATGTTTGATTTACAAGGATATGAAGCGTCGATCCTGAAAGGGGCGGTGCTCACAATCGAAGTTGCCTTGCTGTCGCTAATTTTAGCTATGGTTCTTGGTATGCTAGGTGCCTTAGCAAAACTAGCGCCTTATCGCTGGGCTCGTGCTATCGCAACCCTCTACACAACCGTTATTCGAGGCATTCCTGATCTCGTCTTGATGATGCTGATTTTCTTTGGTGGACAAATCCTTTTAAACAACAGTTTGTATTCCATCAATGAGTGGCTCAATGAGTGGTTCACATCAAGTGATCCTAACCACGAATGGACCGCTTACTTACCTGATTATATTGATGTTAGTCCATTTGTTGCTGGTGTCTTAACCATTGGATTCATCTTTGGCGCTTACATGGCTGAAACCTTCCGTGGTGCGATCATGGCGGTTGATAGCGGTGAAATGGAAGCAGCAAAGGCCTATGGCATGGGACCTGTTCTAGCGTTCCGTCGTATTCTATTACCGCAAATGATTCGTCACGCACTGCCGGGTTTTGGTAACAACTGGTTGGTTTTACTTAAAACTACCGCGTTGGTTTCCATTATTGGCCTAGAAGATATGGTGCGTGTTAGCGCACTGGCGGCAGGCTCAACCAAAATGCCATTTACCTTCTATATGACAGTGGCGATTATCTTCTTATTCTTCACCAGTGTTTCGACGGGCTTACTTAAGCTGGTTGAACGTAAATTCAGTATCCACGCGAGGTAGTTATGGACTTTTCATTGATAATTGAAAGCCTACCGATTTACCTTGGTGGTTTATGGACAACGGCTTGGATGGTTTGTGTCGCTTTGATTATTGGCTTATTCGTAGCCATACCCTTAGCGATTGCTCGTAACAGCCCAAATATGCTGATTAACGCTCCGGCTTGGTCATTCATCTATTTTTTCCGTGGTACGCCGTTATTGGTGCAGTTGTACCTGATTTACTACGGTATGGATCAGTTCTTCCCAGTAAAAGACACGCTATGGGAAAACGCTTGGTTCTGTGCTCTGGTAGCATTCATTCTTAACACATCAGCATATACAGCAGAGATCATTCGCGGTGCTATTAATGGCTTACCTAAAGGTGAAGTTGAAGCAGCAAAAGCGTACGGCATGAGTACACCAAAGACTTACCGCCGCATCATTTTGCCAAGTGCTCTACGTCGTGCATTACCGGCTTACAGTAACGAAGTTATCTTCATGCTTCACGGCTCTGCGGTAGCTGGTATCGTAACCATTATGGACTTAACAGGTGCAGCGCGTTTGGTTAACTCTCGTTACTATGCTCCATTCGAGTCTTTCCTAACGGCAGGTCTGTTCTACATGGCGCTAACGTTTATCATCATCGCGATTTTCAAATTCGCAGAGAAGCGTTTCCTTGCTTACCTAAGACCCCTTAGCTAATAGTACGGTATCCATACAGTTAACAAAACGGCGCTCATTGAGCGCCGTTTTTTATTTTCAGACTTTGTTGTTTACTTAAACGTTGACCAAATCGGAGCGTGATCTGACGGTTTTTCAATGCCGCGTAGCTCGTAATCGATGCCAGCTTCAGTACACTTATCAGCAAGCTTTTGAGTCGCAAGGACTACATCAATACGCAGGCCACGGTTGTCCACGAAACCTTTTGAACGGTAATCAAACCACGAGTATTGATCGTTTACTTCAGGGTGCAGCAAGCGGAAGCTGTCTACAAAGCCCCAGTCCATCAATGTTTTCAACCATTCGCGCTCTTCTGGTTGGAAAGAACACTTACCTGTTTTTAACCAACGTTTCGCATTAGGTTCACCAATGCCGATGTCAGCGTCGATAGGGCTGATATTAATGTCGCCCATCACAATCACTTGCTCATCTTTGTTGTGATAGTCGTTTAGGTAAGTCATTAAGTCTTTGTAGAACTGGCGTTTGTACGGGTATTTTGTTTCATGCTTGATGTTATCCCCTTGCGGGAAGTAGCCATTCAGCACCGTAACTTTTTCACCATTTTCATCTTCAAACGTCGCCATGATCATGCGTTTTTGATGATCTTCATTATCTGTTGGGAAACCCTTCTGCACAGAGATAGGCTCTTGCTTACACAACATCGCTACACCGTAGTGGGCTTTTTGGCCGTGGAAGTAAACCTTGTAGCCCATTGCTTCAACATCAGCAATTGGGAAGGCTTCATCGTGTACTTTTATCTCTTGCAGACCAATCACGTCGGGTTGGTGTTTGTCGATAATAGCTTGCAGTTGGTGAAGGCGGGCTCTAAGACCGTTGATGTTGAAGCTAATTACTTTCATTTGTTTTTATACCTCTCGTAAACCTTTGTCACTGCTTGTCTTTAAAGGTTTTTGATTTGGTGGATTTCATGGTTCATCGTATTTAACCATGCTTAATAATTTCTGTCGCCACTTTGTAGAGACAAAATGGCGACATTAAATGATGTGAATACTTACAGTTACGCAGAATCTATTGAGTCTTTAGTAAATCCAAAAAGAATGCGTATTCGAGTGCGTCTTCTTTTAGTCGTTTAAACCGACCAGAAGCGCCACCGTGACCAGCTTCCATATCTGTTTTGAATAGCAACACGTTGTTGTCTGTTTTCATCTCCCGTAACTTTGCGACCCATTTCATTGGCTCAAAGTATTGCACCTGTGAGTCATGCAGGCCCGTCGTTACCAACATGTTCGGGTAGTTTTGAACCTTAATGTTGTCGTATGGTGAGTACCCCAGCATGTAATCGTAGTAGGTTTTATCGTTTGGGTTGCCCCATTCGTCATACTCGTTGGTGGTTAGAGGAATCGATTCATCGAGCATGGTTGTCACAATGTCTACAAACGGAACATGTGCACCAATGCCACGGTACAGTTCTGGTGCTTGGTTGATGATTGCTCCCATTAATAGACCGCCAGCAGAGCCACCAACGGCGAACACTTTATCCTTAGCGCCATAGCCTTCTTCAACAAGCTCTTTGGTTACATCAATAAAGTCGTTGAACGTGTTTTGTTTGGTCAGTTTTTTTCCATCTTCATACCAAGGGCGACCAAGCATTTCTGAACCTCGGACATGTGCGATGGCATAAACAAAACCTCTATCCAGTAGGCTTAGACGAGTTGAGCTAAAGGTTGGTTCGATCGTAGAGCCGTAAGAACCGTAGCCGTATTGGTAGATTGGGTTAGTGCCGTCTTTCTTGAATAAATTTTTGCGATAAACCAAAGAGACAGGGACTTGCTTACCATCGCGAGCCGTAACCATGATTCGCTCTGATTGGTAGTTATTTGCTTCGAAATCACCTAGTACGGGTGTTTGCTTCATGAGCTCGGATTCACCTGTACTTAGGTCGAAATCATAATAAGTACCTGGCGTGGTTAAGCTGCTGTAATAGATACGAACTTTTGAGTTATCTAATTCATAGTTACTCGTTAGGTAAGCGGCAAATGCGGTGTCGTTAAATTCAAGTGGGAACTCGTGGCCTGTTGAGAGTTGGCGAACTTTCACTGTAGACAAGCCATCCGCGCGTTGCTCGTAGACAAGATGGTCATCAAACAACTCGAAATCAACAAGCTGAGTATTATCGTCCGCTGGGATGACATCGACCCATTTTGAGCGGTCATGCATCTCTTCGGCGGTGACTTTCATTAAACGGAAGTTGACCGCTTGGTAGTTGGTGTAGATGTAATACCAATCACCTAGCTTAGCGATGCTGTACTCTATGCCGGTCTCTTTTGGGTAGAAAGCCTCAGCTGTAGCCTTTGGGTTGTTGGCATCGATGACTGAAACACCGCTGGTTTCTGTGCTCGAGTGCCAAATGTAGACCTGTTCACCATCTTTGCTTTTACTCAAAGAGGTGTAGTAAGCGCTATCGGTTTCTTCGTAGATTAACTCATCGCTTGCCTGAGCGGTGCCTAAAACGTGGCGATAAACTTGATAACCCAGCAATGTTTGTGGATCTTTCTTGATGTAGTAGAAGGCTTGGTTGTCGTTTTGCCACGCGATTGCACTTGAAGCGCCTTCAATTTCATCTTTTAGGTATTCACCTGTTGTGAGGTCTTTGATCTTGATGGTGTAAATTCGGCGGCTTAGCGTATCTTCGCCATAGGCCAACAAATTTTCGTCTGGGCTGATCGTTAAGCCACCAATACTGAAGAATTCATGCTCTTTTGCTAGCTCGTTAACATCTAAGATGACTTGCTTGTCTGTGCCTAAAAAGTTTTTTTCACGCAGGTGAACTGGGTATTCGTTGTCACCTGTGACCTTATTCGAGTAGTAGTAACTGCCTTTGCGAACCGGTACCGAATTGTCGTCTTTAGCGATCCGGCCTTTAATCTCTTCAAATAATTGTTTTTGTGCTGCTTCTGTATGTTTCAGCACTGTATCTGCGTACTGATTCTCTTGTTCAAGTTGTTGCAAGATCTCTGGATCTTGGCGTGCATCATCGCGCATCCAATAGTAATCATCGATTCGGGTGTCACCATGAATCGTCATTGCGTGAGGGACTTTCTTAGCAACGGGTGCTTGGGTTTGCTGAGCGACGAGTTGTGATTGAGAGTAGTGGTTCATGGTTGAGATTCCTTGATTGCTGCATCCGGCGACAAGCGCTATTGATACGGCTAATGTGGTTAAAGCGATACGCATCTGTATATCCTTAGTCTGTACCTTACTCGTTTTAATGCCAGCATCCTTTGTTGTGAGAGTTCAGGTACGTTGGTGTTCTTCCAGTGATATTATTTGTAATTGGATTCTGGATATGCACCTTTATCGTAAGTGTCTGTTATTGTTTTCAAAAAATCAAAGCAATGTTAAATGAAATTACTGATACGTGAGAGTGGAAGGAATAAATGTGCAACAAAAAGGGACACACTGTTCAGTATGTCCCTTTCCTTTGTTTGGGCAGGATTCGAGCTTTACGTTAAATAGCCAATGGCATTTCATTTGAGTGGTCAGGTTTACGATTAACCCAACGTAAACCAAGCATAACGATGAATGACATTGCAATCATCAAGCAACCGAGTGGCAATTGGTCTTGAGCTGGGAAGAACGATGCCAATAGTGTTGCGATGCCAGCACCCAGGTTTTGCATGCCACCTAAAATCGCACCTCCAGTACCAGCGTGGTACGGGAATGGCGAAAGTGCCCCTGTTGTCGCCGCTGGGAATAATATGCCAGCGCCCAAGAAGTAAATGGTTGCACCGCCAATTAAGGTTAATGCTGTTGTTTGACCAAACAGACCCGGTATCAATACCACTGTTGAGCCTACCAAGATTGCTACTAGACCAACATTCAGTGCGCGGCGCTCAGAGCGACGTTGTGCGATGTAACTAGATAAGCCTGCACCGACTAAGTAACCTGGAATAGGCAAGACAAACAGCAAGCTTACTGTGGTTGCCGGTAAGCCAAGTACGCCACCAAGCAACACACCTGCCGCTGCTTCAAATACGGCTACACCAGCAAAGGTTGCGACCAATACCAATAAGAAACCTTGGAAACGTTTATCAGACAGAACGAACTTGTAGCTGTTGGCAACCGATTCATGCTTGCGTCGTTCTTTCGGCAGTGTTTCCATCATGCTCGTCATCATAGTGATCACAACAGCAATACCAAACAGCGCAAGGAATAAGTAGCTAGAACGCCAGCCGAAAGCTTCTGTTAGGTAACCGCCTAATACAGGCGCCATCAATGGTGAGAAAATTACACACATACTAATTAAGCTGTTTGCACGGTGCAGTTCTGCGCCTTCAAAACAGTCGCGAGTCAATGTACGAGACATCGCACCGCCACAACCGATGCCCAAACCTTGGATAAAGCTACCCGCTAAGAACCATTCATACTCGTGAGCGAACAATGCTACCAAAGTACCGATGATGTAGATGATCAAACCAATCACGATGATCGGTTTACGACCTAGGCGATCAGAAAGTGGGCCGTAAACAAATTGCGACAGACCATAAGGGATCAAGTAACACGCCATCACCGCTTGCAGTGAAGATGCCGAAACTAAGAACTCACCTGCCATATGACCGATAGAAGGCACGTACATCGTTTGAGTCATTTGACCTACGGCAGTCAGAATAGCGATTAAAAAGGTAAGTTTCGCTAATGGAAACGAGGCGGACATTTGCGTATCTCTCCAAAAATTAAGACGTAAAAAGCCTTAGCGCTCCATTAAAGGAGAGCCAAATGAATAAAGTATTCAGGGAATCTAGGCGCGAGATATTAGAGCTTGATTGCGGGCTTAGCAATCAAAAAGTGTGAAGTTGAGCAAGATAAAAATCTATAACTTGGATTATAAAAACTAATCCGAAATCGCTGCATTTTAAAGAGGGAGAGGGTGGAGTGGGCTTCCTTTAAATATCGCTGTTTTGGCTATGTCCAAAGCGCTAAAACCTAAGCAACATAGCCAATGATTATATGAGTACATCATTTGAAATCACAGAAAAAAGGAAGAAAACACGCTCTATTAACATTTGTGTAAACTTTCGTTTTATATGTAAGCAATTTGTGCTGTAATTATCCGCTAAGCTATTCGTCTAACTTATTTACATTGTGTACAGCAATTCGTTGTCGATGTGATAGTTATGGTTATGGAAGTCTTTTGGCTTAAATAAGGATATTAAATGCGCTCTCTATCGGTACAGTGGAAAATAACCCTCTTAGCAGGTTGTTGTTTAATCATTACGTCACTGTCTCTTATTGGTTTCTCGATCTACAACGCAACGAGCAATCAACAAGTCATCAAATCTCAAAGTTCAGAATCAGTTATCAATAAAACTCAGCAGTTGCTGGCATCTGTTTCTCAGCTTAATGCTCAAGAAACTCAACGTTATGTAGACGAAGCTATTTACCGCGCAGAGATGCTTGCGGCCAGTGCTCAGTTTCTAAAAAACAATGCAGACGAAAACTTTACGCCAAGTGAAGAGCTTCGTACCGCCTTGGATGAAATGGTTCGTCGCTCGGTTTTAAACTTCGACTCTATTCAAGGAGCGTATCTAGTTTTCAAGCCTGACTTGCTCGATAGTGAAGATGCGAATTATGTCGATGCTGATTATGTTGGTTCTAACGAAAAAGGTCGTTTTGCTCCTTACTGGAGGGTGGCAGATAACGGTGAAAATGTTCTAGCGAACGTTCTTTCAGAATCTATCTTGAATGATGACAGCAATAGCGAACGTTTTTACTGTCCTTTGTCTTCAGGGCAAACATGTATTAGTACCCCTCGAGTGGTTAACAGCGGTGGTGTAGCACTACTTACGTCCTCTATTTCCGTACCTATTTTGGTTGATGACGTTGCTATTGGTTTTCTTGGTATTGATCTAAGACTCGATGGTTTAACCAGTGTGATTACTCAATCTGATCAGAGCTTGTTTAACGGTGCGGGCAAAGCTTATGTGGTTAGTCTAGATGGTTCAGTCATTGCCTCTGATGATTCAAGCATTGGAGTCGGTTCAACTTTCCAAAGTGACAATACAAATAGTGATTTAATGACCGACTTTATCTTTGGTGGTGAAGTGACAACGCAATGGAGCGAGAACGGTGAGTGGTTACTTGCCTTTGCACCTGTTGTTGCGGCTAACCAAACTTGGGGTGTGTTGTTTGAGATTCCAAGAGAGAGCGTTGTTGCTGATGCCAACAAATTGGATTCCATCATTAGTACTAAGCTAAGTGAAGGCATTAAGACGGAAGTAATTGCAGGTAGCGTATTCATTTTGTTCGGTTTAGCCATTATCGCATTTGCTTCACTTTCAATTGTGAAGCCTATTCGACAAGTGGTCGAGCGACTTAATGATATTGCTTCTGGTGAAGGGGATTTGACGCAGCGTTTAGAGGTTAAGTCTCAAGACGAAATTGGTCAGCTATCTAAAGGGTTCAACTTATTCTTAGACAAGCTACAACATACGATCAAAGAAGTGATTCACACCACCGAGCAAGTGGCGAGCACGACAAGCCAGGCTAAAGCATCGGCATCAAGTACCCGAGAAAGCAGCGAATCTCAATTTAAAGAAGTCGATCTTGTGGCGACAGCGGCAGAAGAGATGACTCAAACTGCAGGCTTAGTGGTACAAAATGCAGAAGTGGCCGTTGATGCCGCTTGCGAAGCGAATCGTTCTGCTCAACAAGGGCAGCAAGTTATCGAGCTTTCAGCCGGTGAAATGAGAAAGCTGGTGGAACGTATGTCGAGTGCTGTTCCTATTGTTGAAGAGTTGGCCAAAAATAACGGCAACATCACTGAGATATTAAGTGTGATTGAGGGGATTTCTGAGCAAACTAACTTACTGGCATTGAATGCAGCGATTGAAGCAGCTCGTGCTGGCGAACAAGGTCGTGGCTTTGCTGTTGTTGCGGATGAGGTAAGAAACCTCGCAAGCCGAACACAGTCATCGGTTGGTGAGATCAGAGCGGTGATCGACAAGGTTCATGCTGGAACTCAAGATGTCGTTGAAGCGATACAAGAAGGCAATATACTTGCAAACGACACAGCACTACACGTTCAGAAAGCAGTTGAAGATCTAGGTTCGATCTTTACTTCTATTGAGGCGATCAGTGATATGAACAGTCAAATCGTTCGAGCAGCCGAAGAGCAACAATCGGTTTCCGGTGAAGTAAATCAAAGCGTGGTTAATATTCGCGATTTGAGTGCGAAGATCTTGGAGCAAGCCGCGGCTTCTGAGCAAGTCGGCAATGAAATTGACCAACTGTCTCAACAACAACAGAAGTTGGTCAATCAGTTCAAGGTATAGTTGTTCAAGGTATAAGCATTAAGCCTTAACCAATTCTTGAATAGAAAAAGGGACAAATGAAGATTTCATTTGTCCCTTTTTTAATTGTTTCTCTAGAAGCTGGTCATAACCAGCGGTTGACGCTGCTTACTCTTCGATAAACCAGTAGCCTTTGTTGACCAATTCAGTCACGACAGTTACGCCCGAAGGAGATAGGGCAGTAGCCGAGGTAATCATGGTCTCATCGCAAAGTATGTTGAGTAACGAAGAATCCGCTTCATCAACCTTAACCACTTCGCCATTGATGTAAGCCGTGTTGCTTTCATTTTCGTGGTAGAGCGCTTTTAAGCCTGATACTCGGTGAATCTCACCTTCAGACTCTAAATGTTGAGCGATCTCTTCTTGAGTCCATAGTGGCTCTGGAGCAACGATATCAAGCTGGTGGCGTGATTGGCTTAGCAGACAACCCATGAATTCACTGATGGTTTCAGGTTGCTCTAGTGCAGATTTCAACATGTCTGTTAGATTGCTTAAATCCGATGAACGAATTTTTCCGTAGCCTTCTTGCATTTTGAATTCTGGATCGTGCAGGTGTACGTCACCCATATCATGAGCAAGCACAAAATCGGCAAAGTTGCTGATCAGCTCTTGTTCTTTAGGGGAGCGGTAGCCAATAGAGTAGCTCATTGACGGCTCTAACGTGTTCCCTTCATGTGGGAACCCCGGTGGGATATAAAGGATATCGCCCGGCTCTAAAGTTTCATCAATGATCGGGTCAAAACCTTCAATTTGACGAAGTGCAGACGCTTGAACAGTCTCTTTGTATTGGCCAACATCTTTAGCGCCAACCTTCCATTGACGTTTGCCTTGACCTTGAATGATGAAGACATCGTATTGATCAATATGTGGGCCTACGCCGCCTTCTGGTGCTGAGTAGCAGATCATGAGATCGTCGAATAACCAGTTTGGTAACGCTTGGAACGCCTCAGTCAGCTGATTTGCGCCTTGGTGCCAGTGGTTCGCTGCTTGAACGATCAGTTGCCAATGAGTTTCGGTTAATTCGCCAAATTTTTCTTCAGAGAATGGACCGTGTTCTGCAGTCCACTGATTGTCGAGATTAGAGACAAAGCGAGAATCCACTTCTTCTTCCATCGATAAACCAGCAAGTTCTTCCGGCGAAATTGGGTCGACGAAGTTTTGGAAGCCACCCTTTAAGATGGTTGGTTTTTTATGCCAGTAGTTTTCAAGAAACTCGGGCATAGAAAAGCTAAGTTGGTACATGTGAATCCTGTATATTTTATGCTAGATGCTAGATGCTAGATGCTAGATGCTAGATGCTAGATGCTAGATGCTAGATGCTAGA